>JAIVHA010000144.1:0-14026 GCA_020201295.1 Lysobacteraceae bacterium
GAGATGCTCCGCCAGTTGCCCACCCGGGCTCGCGACCGAAACACCGGGCAGAAGCGCCAGCAGCAAACCGAGGATCAGGCCACGACAGGTCTCAGTGGACGTGGCCATCGTGCTTCGAGTGGTCATGGCCGGTATCCATCGTCGGCATCAGGGAATCGAGCAGCGCAGCATCGATCTCTCCATACCCCAGCACCTTGCCCTGGTACTGGGCCGCGAAGGCCTCGGCGCTCTGGCGATCCGCGAAACTGGCCAGGGTCGGCCCCATGGAACCCATGCGGCTGTGTCCGGCCACGTACCAGGCATCGCGGGCATCGATCCAGGGTGCCACATCAGGTTGATCCCAGTCGGCCTGGCTCATGTCCTGGACATAGGCCTTCAGCACCCGGGGAGCATGGTCGGGGTGCAGCACATAGCGCATGAGGTCGACGGTGTTGTCGAAGAACAGGGGATGATCCGAACTGCTCAGGAACAGTTGTCCCTTGGGGCCGGGCCAGCCCAGCACCTTCATGCCACATACCGGGCAACGGGCCTCGCTGTCCGGTACACGGGGGGCGTGGACCAGTTCCTGGCTGACACCGCCATCACAGGACAACAGCAGCAGCGCGAACAACAGCGCGGTGAAAACCGGCGGATATTTTTTATAGGCGAGACGCATAATGACTCCCTGGACAGGTGATCCCGGCCCACGCTGGCAGGACATCGGAACCCATCGGCGGTGATTTTGCAAGGTTCGGAGCCGATACTGACCCTGACCTTCCGAACCGGGCATTGATATGCATCAAGATCGCCCGCCACCCCGGGTCGCCCGGCGCAAGACACAAAAAAAGGGCTGGTTGACCAGCCCTTTTTCTTCAAGCCTTACCCAGGCATGCGGGACTGCGTCAGCTGGCCTGGCGCATGCCCTCCACCACCTTGCTGACGGCACGATCCAGTACCGGTGCTTCCTCGATGGCGCGCGCCTTGCCGCACTGGAAGGCCGCCACCAGCGCCACCTCTTGCAGATTGCTCACCATGTGGCCCTTACGGTTGACGAACAGGTAGCGGTTGGTTACCGGGCTGACCCAGCTCAATTTGACGCGCATCGGGGCGCCGTCTTCGCCCTCCATTTCCACCCAGCTTCCTACCTGGATACCACGCACCTGGTCGATGTATTCATCCTGCAGATCGGCAATGCTGACATCCAGTTCGGCATCCGCCTCCACCTCGGCGGCCATGATCTCATCAACCTCTAATGCCCCCTCGTTCACCAGATGCTGCAACACCACGGTGGCTGCCGCTTCCTCTTGTTCCTCGCTGGGCATGACCGGCGGCATGGGCGCCGGGGCATTCGGATCGCGCAGGTAGTCATGCACGGAACCCTGCTGCTGCAGCGCATTGGCGACGGGTGAATCCTCGTTCATGATGCGGGCGTGGAAACCGGCGAGCTGCGCCAGGAAATGATGCCGTTCATTGGAGGGCATGGATATCTTTTCCATTCCGTCCTGAAGCACCTGCAGCAGGTTCGGCAGCACCTTGATCACCCGTGCACGCTCCTTGGCATCCAGCTTGGGCTGCACACTCCAGATCAGATTGTCCATGAACACCAGGGAACGTTTCCAGGCCACGCTGCCCTCGCCTTCCTTGATGTGGTTCAGCAGCAGGACGCCACGCCAGTAGCTGCCAAGGAACTCGCGGACCTGCTCAGGTATGCCGGGTTTCTCGATCCGGCTGCGCACTTCCCGCTTGACCTCCTCCTTGGCTGCAAGCAGTCGTTCCCGGGACTGCGCCAACTGCGCGGACACTTCCGCCCGGCGCGCCGCCGCCTGCTGCTCCTGACCGAGAAAGCCCTCGAAATCCCGCAGGACCTCGGCGAACAATCCAATGTCATCGTTGTACTCGTTGAGGATCCGTTCCACGACCGCTTGAATCTTGCAGTACAGGCCATCTTCGTAGCCGCAGGATTCATCCCAGCCAATGCCGGAAAAGGCTAGCAGATTCAGCAGACGGCGCGCGGGATGACTCCGTTTCTTAAAGAAATCCTGATCGGTTAGCGCCACCTTCAATACCGGAATCTGTAACTGGCCAAGCAGCGCCTTGATGGGATCCGGGAGGCTCTTGTCGTCGAGGATGTAATCGAACAGCATGGCCACCACGTCGAGAATCATGGTATCGGCCTGACCCATGTGTCTCGTGGCACCACTTTGCTGAATCCCGCGGATCACGTTGACCAGCCCCGAACTTTCCGTATGGCCGCTGCTTGCACTTGCCTGCAATGGCAACAGATCGGTATCGCCTTGCTGGTATGCGGTCAGGGCTCTGAAGAAGGATGCCTGGGCATCCTGGATACCGGTTCCATTGGCTGCTGGAATACCATCCCCCAGTATCCTTTTCTGCAGGGCTGAAAAAAGCTCATCCCCATCATCCTGTTCCCGCTCCTGCTCTATTCGAGCCTTGGGAAGTACCGGCAGGACGCCCTTTTCGATCAGCAATTCATTGACGGCCTTGTAGGCGGGCACCGCCGCTGTTGCGACCAGATACCGGTCGAATAGTTTATAAATTACCAGTTTGACTCGCAGTTCCACGGCGACCCGATCCAGTGCGAAACGGAATGCCTCGCAGATGATCGCGGGCGAAATTGGATTGGAGTCCGTATCCAGTTCCATTGTCTGCAGCAGCCAGGCAAAGCGCTGGTTCAAGGCCGCGATTTCATCGCGTGCCAGCAACTCCAGCTTGATCACCATGTCACGAATGGCAATATCTTCCTCGATTTCTTCGTAATCAACCAGGCCGAGTTCTGGAAGAGCGTCATCCTCGCAGAGGTCTTCGACCCCGAAGGTTTTCAAGGAATCACCAAAACCAACGCGCAATTTATCCAGGAAGGACTGCTCGATGTCCTTGCGATTGATGCGCAGTACGCGCATGGCGTCGAAATAGCAGTTCTGCACGGTAGGGTCTTTCTGCGAAAGATCGAACATGGAATCGTCGATCTTGGCCATGATCGCCTGCATGGCCTGCCCCAGCCGGTCCGCCATAAGGGCTCGTGCCTGGCGCAGCAGGGTAACGGTTTCATCACGCGTCAGGACACGGCGCGGCTCCTGGTACTGATCAAGACGAATGATGTTCATCGCAATTGCCTCACATAATGCTTCCTGTATCCGTTTTCGGGTACATGGGCTCGAAACTTGAGCACGGGACTATGAATACCATGAGGGAAATACCCGGATTGTGACGAAATCCGCAAATACCGACTACATTACCCTGGCGCTCAAGATTCCGGCAGGAAGGCCGCTCCCTGCGGACGACACCCTTTTCCGGATCCTGGACCATGGAAGCCGAACACCTGACTCCAAAACCAGGCGCCACGCAGTTGGTGCAGGGGCTCATCGGCGATGTGTCCTTCCTGGTCACGCCACCGGACCTGTGCGTGCGCCTCTTCAGCCTGCTGGAGTCTGGCGATGCCTCCGCCACCGAGATCGGCGATGTCATCAGCCACGACCCGAGCCTGACCGCGCGGCTGCTGCAACTGGTAAACAGCTCCTTTTTCAATTTCGCACGTCGTATCGACACCGTGAGCCGTGCCGTTACCGTGCTCGGCACCCGGGAGCTTTACAGCCTGGTGCTGGCCGTCTCCGCCATCAAGTCTTTCTCCAAACTGCCCATCACATTGGTAAATATAGACACCTTCTGGCGCCACGGCATCTTCACCGGCCTGCTGGCGCGCGAAATCGCCAGTAAAATCCGTGTACTGCATCCCGAGCGGTTGTTCATTGCCGGCCTGCTCCATGACATCGGCAGCCTGGTGCTATACGCCCGCATGCCGGAGCAAATGCGCGACCTGATGCTGGTGTGCGAGGGTGAGGAGGACATCCTGCACCGGGCGGAACAGGAACATTTCGGATTCAGCCATGGCGACCTGGGCGGGGCCCTGGCTGAGGTCTGGAACCTGCCCGAACACCTGCAGGACGCCATCACCCATCACCATGATCCGGATGCCGGCCAGACACCCGATGCGGCCGTCATCCACCTGGCCGATGCCCTGGCCAACCGTTCCATCCTGGGGGCCTTTTGCGAGGACCCGCCCGGCATCGCCCATATCCACCCCGGAACCTGGGAGCGCCTGCGCATGGAACCCGCCGACCTCGACGAGGAAGGGCTTATCGGGACCGCCGGCTTGCAGTTTACGGAAACCGCCGGCCTGCTGCTGGCCCGCGGCTGACCCAAGAAAAAGGCCCCGGCGCATAAGCGCCGGGGCCTTTTGGTTTGGTAGCGGGGAGAGGATTCGAACCTCTGACCTTCGGGTTATGAGCCCGACGAGCTACCAGGCTGCTCCACCCCGCATCAGAGCCGTGCATTGTACATAGCCTCCCAAGCCTTGGCAAGGGAAGCAGTAGAAGCAGTAGGGTCAGGTCTTGCAATCCAGCATTTCCGGGGGTTGACGGATTTTTCCGTCCAGGAATGCTGGATTGCAAGACCTGACCCCACCTGTACTAGCGGCTGCGGCGCTTGGCGCGGTCCAGGTGCACCCGCAGGTCGGTGCGGTAGATGAACCCCGGCAGGGCGAAGACCAGGAACAGGCAGGCCGTCACGGCATAGAATTCCCAGTCCTGGGCATGGCGGTTGCCGGTGATCTTCTGTTCCAGGCCAATCACGATGCCACCTACGATGAAATACAGCAGCAGAACACGCCCAAGCCTAGCACAGCCAGTCCATTGACGCTCAAAACCGCACGCAGTCCGGGGTTGGACTGCAGGGCGGCCTCATCGGTCGGGGAATCGAAGTACATGATCTTGACCAGGCGGATGTAGTAGAAGGCGCCGATGACCGAGAAGAACACCGCCACCAGCGCCAGCCAGACCATGTCCACCTGGATCACCGCCTGCAGCACCGACAGCTTGGCGTAGAAGCCCACCGTAGGCGGCACCCCGGCCATGGAGAACATCAGGATCAGCATCATGAAGGCGAACCAGGGATTGCGGGCGTTCAGGCCACGGAAATCCTCCAGTTCGTCGGCCTCGAAACCGGCGCGGCTCAACAGGATGATCATGCCGAAGGCACCCACCGCCATCAGGGCATAGGTGATGATGTAGAACATGGCGGCGGCATAGCCATCCGGGGTACCCGCCAGGATGCCCAGCAGCAGGAAGCCCACGTGGGAGATGGTCGAGTAGGCCAGCATGCGCTTGAGGTTGGTCTGGGCGATGGCGATGACGTTCCCCACCGCCAGGGACAACACGGCAAGGATTACCAGCATGCCCTGCCAGTCCGCCACCAGGCCGCCCAGCCCATCCACCAGTACCCGCATGACAATGGCAAAGGCGGCGATCTTGGGCGCACTGCCGATGAACAGGGTCACCGGCGTGGGCGCTCCATGATAGACGTCGGGTACCCACATGTGGAAAGGCACCGCACCCAGCTTGAAGGCCAGTCCCACGACGATGAAACAGAGGGCGAAGATCAGCACGATGCTGCTGCCCTCTTCCGCGGCGATGGCGCTCGCCACGGCGGCGATCTCCAGGGAACCGGTGGCGCCGTAGAGCATGGAAATGCCGTATAGCAGCATGCCGGAAGCCAGTGCGCCCAGCACGAAGTACTTCATGGCCGCCTCGGAACAGGTGCCCGAGTCACGGTTGAAGGCCACCATGGCGTACAGGCACAGGGACAGCAGTTCCAGGCCCAGGTAGATGGTCAGGAAATGACTGGCGGACACCATGATCATCATGCCCAGCATGGCGAACAGGCCAAGCACGTAGAATTCGCCCTTGAACAGGCCGCGATCCTGCAGGTAGGGGCGCGCATAGAGAAAGCCCATACCGGTCACCAGGTAGATGAACAACTTGAGGACGGTGGCCATGCCATCGCTGATGAAGGTGTTGCCGAAGGCCAGGACCGGCTCGGGGACCTGCACCGCCAGGGTGATGAGCGCGGCCACCACCAGGGTCGCCTGCACCATCAGATAGGTGAGGATGCGGCTGTCGTCGCGGATGAACAGGTCCAGCACCAGGATGAGGCAGGCCATGCCCAGCACCCAGATCTCGGGGAGCGCCAGCAGGTATTCAGCGGTTTCGAGCGGCATACGTTTTCCTATTTCACTTCACCGGCCCAGCATCAGAGCTTGGAGACCGTAATATGGGCCAGCAGATTCTCGATCGTGACCTGCATGACCTCCACCAGCGGTGCCGGCCAGACGCCGAACAGCAGCACCGGCACCGCCAGGCTGCCCAATACCAGGAATTCACGGCCATTGATATCCTGCAGTTTGGCCACCTTGTCACTGGTCACCTCACCGTAGAGCACCCGTTTCACCATCCACAAGGTATAGGCGGCGCCCAGGATCAGGGTGGTGGCGGCCAGGAAGGCATACCAGAAATTGGCCTTGAAGCTGGCCAGGATGACCATGAACTCGCCCACGAAGCCGGAGGTGCCCGGCAGGCCCGCGTTGGCCATGGCGAACAGCACCATGAAGCCGGCAAAGACGGGCATGCGGTGGGCGACACCGCCGTAATCGACGATCTGGCGACTGTGCAGGCGATCGTAGAGCACGCCGACACACAGGAACAGGGCCGCGGAGATGAAACCGTGGGAGACCATCTGCACCATGCCGCCCTGGATCCCCATGGCCGCGCCGCTCAGCTCGCCGGTGTTGCGCAGGATGCTGAACACGAGGAAGAACCCCAGCGTGGCGAAGCCCATATGGGCAATGGACGAATAGGCGATCAGCTTCTTCATGTCCTCCTGCACCAGGGCCACGAAGCTGATGTACACCACCGCCACCAGGGACATGAGGATGATCAGCCAATCCAGCTCCATGCTGGCATCGGGGGTGATGGGCAGGCTGAAGCGCAGGAAGCCGTAGCCACCGATCTTGAGCATGATGGCCGCCAGGATCACCGAACCGCCGGTGGGCGCCTCCACGTGGGCGTCGGGCAGCCAGGTATGCACCGGCCACATGGGCACCTTGACGGCGAAGGCGATCAGGAAGGCCAGGAAGATGAGCACCTGTTCCGTAAGCCCGAGCTGCAGCTGGTGGAAGTCGAGGACGCCAAACAGACCGCCAGCCTTGTTGTACATGTAGATGAGCGCCACCAGCATGAACACCGAACCAAGGAAGGTGTACAGAAAGAACTTGATGGTGGCGTATACCCGGCGCGGCCCGCCCCACATGCCGATGATGAGGAACATGGGGATCAGCATGCCCTCCCAGAATACGTAGAACAGCACCGCATCCAGGGCCGAAAACACGCCGATCATCAGGCCTTCCATGATGAGGAAGGCGGCCAGGTACTGGGCCATGCGTTCCTTGATGACCTCCCAGCCCGCCAGCACCACCAGTACGGTGGTGAAGCTGGTGAGGATGATGAGCGGCATGGAGATACCATCCACGCCCAGGTGGTAGAACACATTGAAGGCGGCGATCCAGCTCAGCCGTTCCTCGAACTGCATGGCGGCCGTGGTGCTGTCGAAGCCGGTATAGAGCAGCAGGCTGGCCAGGAAGGTGAGGATGGACACCACCAGCGCCAGCGGGCGCACGGGGGCCCGCTCGCCCACGGCAAGCAACAGCAAGCCACCGAAAATCGGCAGCCAGATCAGCAGACTCAGCAAGGGCAGGTTAGCCATCCATTATTCCTGTTGTTCTACTTAGACTTACGTACATGCACGCCATCTGTAGGAGCGGCCTTGGCCGCGAATCCATCGAGGTCGCACCTGGCGGTTCGCGGCCAGAGGCCGCTCCTACAGGCGCCATGTTCTTCCATGGGCCTTGGTAAGCAGGATGTGACGAAACCATAGTCGTGATAGCGCATCATCATTTCCCCGGCCAAGCAAACCAGGACAGCAACAGCAGCAGACCGATGATCATGCTGAAGGCATAGGTATAGAGGTGGCCGGTCTGGATATGACGCACGATGCCGGCCACCGCGCCCACCAGGCGCGCACTGCCGTTCACCAGCAGGCCGTCGATCAGCAGTGCATCACCGGTCTTCCACAGGCGATTGCCCAGGCGCTTCGCGCCGCCGGCAAACACCGCCTGGTTGAAATCGTCGATCCCGTACTTGTTTTCCAGCAGGCGGTGGATACCGCTGAAGCGCTGCGCCGCCGCCGTGGCAATGGCAGGGTTCTTCATATAGATATACCAGGCGGTGAACACCCCCGCCGCCGCCAACCAGAAGGCCGGCGCCATCACCCCGTGCAGCACGAAGCTGAGGATGCCGTGATAGCCGGCGCCGAGCTGGGCCAGCACATCGCGCTCGGGGCTCACATGCAGCACGCCGTCGAAGAAATCGCCGAACAGCACCGGGCCAATGGCATAGCCGGCGATCACCGAGGGGATGGCCAGCAGGATCAGCGGCACGGTGACCACCCAGGGGCTTTCACGCAGGTGCTCGCGGGTGTGCTGGTCCATGCGCGGTGTGCCATGGAACACCAGGAAGTACATGCGGAAGCTGTACAGGGCGGTGACGAACACACCGATCAGCACCGCCGCGTAGGCATAGCCGGCGCCCGGGATCTGCGAGGCATGCACCGCCTCGATGATGCTGTCCTTGGAAAAGAAGCCGGAGAAAAAGGGCGTGCCGATCAGCGCCAGGGAACCGATCAGGGAGGTGATCCAGGTGATGGGCATGTACTTGCGCAGGCCGCCCATCCTGCGCATGTCCTGTTCGTGGTGCATGGCCATAATGACGGAGCCCGCCGCCAGGAACAGCAGCGCCTTGAAAAAGGCATGGGTCATGAGGTGGAAGATCCCCGCCGCATAGGCGGAGGCACCCAGGGCCACGGTCATGTAGCCGAGCTGGGACAGGGTCGAATAGGCCACCACCCGCTTGATGTCATGCTGCACCAGGCCGAGGAAGCCCATGAACAGGGCCGTGGTGGCACCGATCACCAGCACGAAGCTGAGCGCCGTGGTGGACAGCTCGAACAGGGGCGACATGCGCGCCACCATGAAGATGCCGGCGGTCACCATGGTGGCGGCATGGATCAGGGCGGAGATGGGGGTCGGGCCTTCCATGGAATCCGGCAGCCACACGTGCAACGGCACCTGGGCCGACTTGCCCATGGCACCGATGAACAACAGGATGCAGATCAGCGTCATCAACGACCAATCCGTGTCCGGGAAGATGCTGACCTTCAGCTGCGCCAGGTGGGGGGCGGCCGCGAACACATCGGCGTAGTCCAGGCTGCCGAAGTACATCAATACCGCCGCGATGCCCAGCAGAAAGCCGAAATCCCCCACCCGGTTGACCAGGAAGGCCTTCATGTTGGCGAACACCGCCGTGGGACGGTTGAGCCAGAAGCCGATCAAAAGATAGGACACCAGGCCCACCGCCTCCCAGCCGAAGAACAGTTGCAGGAAGTTGTTGGCCATCACCAGCATGAGCATGGAGAAGGTAAACAGGGCGATGTAGCTGAAGAAGCGCTGGTAGCCGTTGCGGCCGGCCTTGCTGTCGGCGGGCCAGTTGTGCAGGTCGTCCTTCATGTAACCGATGGTGTAGATGTGCACCATCAGGGACACGAAGGTCACCACCACCATCATCAGGGCGGTTAGATTGTCCACCAGGAAACCGATCTCGAAGCGGATGCCGTCGGACACCATCCAGGTGTAGACCGATTCGTTATAGACCGCGGCTCCGTCCAGGGCATGGTGCTTGAATACGAACAACGACAATACGCAGGCGATGCCCACGCCGAGAATGGTCACCGAGTGGGCACCGACGCGGCCGATCCAGCCGCCGAACAGGCCGGCGATGATGGCCCCCAGCAGCGGTGCCAGGACGATGAGGAGGTAAATGGTTTCCATGCTCATCCCTTCAAGCTGTTCAGGTCTTCGACATTGATGGTCTGGCGGTTGCGGAACAACACCACCAGGATGGCCAGCCCGATGGCCGCCTCCGCCGCCGCCACGGTGAGGATGAAGAACACGAATACCTGGCCGGCAATGTCATCGAGGAAATAGGAAAAGGCGACGAAATTCATGTTCACCGCCAGCAGCATGAGCTCGATGGCCATGAGCAGGATGATGATGTTCTTCCGGTTGAGGAAGATGCCCGCCACGCTGATGGCAAACAGGATGGCGCCGATGATCAGATAATCCGATAGTGCGATCATTGTTGTTATCCTATTGCTTCTTTTCCGCGGACATCTTCACCACCCGCAGGCGGTCGGCCTTGCGGGCCTGCACCTGCTTGGCGGGATCCTGATACTTGGTCTCGGGCCGGCGCCGCATGGTCAGTACGATGGCGGCGATAATGGCCACCAGCAGGATGACCGCGGCGATCTCGAAGGGATACACATAATCGGTATAGAGCACACGTCCCAGTTCCGCGGTATTGCTGTAGCCCTCGGGATGACGCGCGGGAATGGCCACCTGCTCCGGGCCGAAATAGCGCACCCCGACGATGGCCACCATCTCGAACAACATCAGGGCGGCGACCGCCAGGCCCACGGGCAGGTAGCGGATGAAACCCTCGCGCAGCGGCGCGCTGTTAATGTCCAGCATCATGACCACGAACAGGAACAGCACCATGACCGCGCCCACGTAGACCAGTACCAGCACGATAGCCAGGAACTCCGCCTCCAGCAGCAGCCACAGGCCGGCGCAGGTGAAGAAGGCCAGCACCAGGTGCAGGGCGGCGTGCACGGGATTGCGCGCGGTCACCACCCGCCCGGCGGCATACACCAGGATCGCGGCGAAGGCATAGAAAATGATGCGTTCAAAACTCATAACGACCGCCGAAAGAATCTACCTTGCCCGCCAAACCGGGAAATTGCCACGGAAATACACGGAAATACACGGAATGTGTGCATCGCCCGGTTTTTGCTTCCGTGTGATTCCGTGTGATTCCGTGTGATTCCGTGGCCATGATCAGCGCCTGATAAGCTATCGATAGGCTGCATCTTCGGTCCTGTCCGCTGCGATCTGGGCTTCGTATTTGTCACCAATGGCCAGCAGCTTGTCCTTGGTCATGATCTGCTCGCCGCGATTCTCGAAGTGGTATTCGAAGATGCGCGTCTCGACGATGGAATCCACCGGGCAGGATTCCTCGCAGAAACCGCAATAGATGCACTTGAACAGGTCGATATCGTAGCGGGTGGTGCGCCGGGTGCCATCCGCACGCGGTTCCGCCTCGATGGTGATGGCCAGTGCCGGACATACCGCCTCGCACAGCTTGCAGGCGATGCAGCGCTCTTCCCCGTTGGGATAGCGGCGCAAGGCGTGCAAGCCGCGGAAGCGCGCCGACTGCGGGGTCTTCTCCTCCGGGTATTGCACCGTGATCTTGCGGCGGAAGAAGTGCCGGCCGGTCAGGCGCAGACCCAGGATCAGTTCCCAGAGCAACAGACTTTTGAAATATTGGGCGATCGCGTTCATGGCCTACCCCGCCGTCCCGCTGAACCAGGGACCGATACCAAGTACCACCGCGGCGCCTTCCACCAGCAGCCAGACGATGGTGATGGGAATGAACACCTTCCAGCCCAGGCGCATGATCTGGTCATAGCGATAGCGCGGGAAGGTGGCGCGGAACCAGAGGAAGAACAACAGGAACAGACAGGTCTTGGCCAGCAGCCAGACCATGCCCGGCACCCAGGCGAACAGGCCTTCCAGGACGGGGATGCCCTCGAAGGGTGACAGGTAACCACCCAGGAACATGACCGCCGTAAGCACGGAGATCAGGATCATGTTGGCGTATTCGGCCAGGAAGAAGATGGCGAAGGTCATGCCCGAGTATTCGACGTGGAAACCGGCCACGATCTCCGACTCCCCTTCCGCCACGTCGAAGGGCGCGCGGTTGGTCTCGGCCACGCCGGAGATGAAGAAGATCACGAACAGCGGCAGCAGGGGCAGCCAGAACCAGTGCACCAGGCTGCCGCGCTGGGCCTCGACGATGTCCACCAGGTTGAGGCTGCCGCCGGCGATGAGCACGCCCACCAGGGCGAAGCCCATGGCGATTTCATAGGAAACGATCTGGGCCGCGGAGCGCATGGCACCGAGGAAGGCATACTTGGAGTTGGCCGCCCAGCCGGCAATGATCACCCCGTACACGCCCACGGAACTGAGCGCCAGGATATAGAGCAGGCCGGCATCGATATTGGCCAGCACCATGGTGTCGCTGAAGGGGATCACCGCCCAGGCCGCCAGGGCCGGGGCAATGGACAGCACCGGCGCGATGACGAACAGGAAGCGGTTGGAATTGGTGGGGATGATCACCTCTTTCATCAACAACTTCAGGGCGTCGGCGATGGGCTGCAGCCAGCCGCGCGGGCCGACCCGGTTGGGTCCGATGCGCACCTGCATGTAGCCGATGATCTTGCGTTCGGCGAAGGTGAGGTAGGCCACGCCGAGCATCAGCGGGCCCACGATGGCCGTGATCTTGGTAAGGGTCCAGGCGAGTTCCAGCAGGGTATCCATGGGCTCAGGCCTTCTCCATTTCCAGCGCCCCGAAGGACAATCCCAGCCCGACGCTCGCCGGTCGTGCCGCGGGCAGCCAGACGGCGCCCATGGGCACTCGCTCGTCCAGCGCCATCTTGATTACCACATGGGCGTTGCCCTGGGACACCAGGACGGCATCGCCTTCCGTCAGCCCCAGGGCCCGCGCCTGTTCCGGTGCCAGCCGCGCCTGGGCATCGGCACCATCGGCGGTCTGCTGCAGGGCGGTGGCACGGCGCACCAGGGCATCCACCCCATAGGGGGACAGATCTCCGATCCGTTCCAGGGATGAACTGGCCACCTCGACGACCGCGCCCGGTTGCCAATGAGTGCTTGTCTTGCGGTCACCAAGGCGTCCGCGCAACTCGTCACGCACCTGTTCCGAGGACTGGTATTCGAAGCCCTCGCACTCCAGCAGATTGCCCAGCACACGCAGGACCTTCCAGGCCGGTCGGGCCTCGCCCGGCGGTGTGCTTGCGCCGGGGAAACTCTGCCAGTTGCCGGCGGCGTTGACGTAGGTGCCGGAGGTCTCGGCAAAGCCCGCAATGGGCAGGATCACATCGGCATAGTGCAGGGTGTTTTCGTTGGCATAGAGGCCCAGTGCAATGACGAAGTCCGCCTGCTCCATGGCCTTCAGCGCCACATGAGAGTCGGCACAATCGGATTCCGGCTCCACATTCAGCAACAGGTAGGCACGCCGCGCCTGTTCCAGCATGGCGCGGGCGTGCAGGCCGACCTTGCCTGCCGGCGCGGCCCCGGCCGTGCGATGGGGCACCAGGCCCGCCAGCCAGGCGCCGGCGCTGTTGGCACCATCGGTGAGGTAGCCCAGCTCGGCACCGGTTTCCCGGGCGATGTACTGGGCCAGGGCCTGCAGTGCAGAGAAGGCGGGGTGATGCAGGGCAGTCAGGCCCAGCAGCAGGCGCGGCCGCTTGGCCTCCTTCAGCACATTGACCATGGCCTGGTGGTGAGTGGCGCACGGCACACCCTCCACCAGCCCCTGCAGGGCGGCGGGCACGCTGCCATTGAGGCAGCGGGCCACGCCAGCCAGTTCCTGGACCATCTGGCCCGGTGGCACGATGCGCTTGTGGGCCACCTCGAAAGTAACGTCGTAGTCCACCGGGTTGAGGAACATCACCCGCGCGCCCTGCTGGGCCGCCTTGCGGATACGCAGTCCGGCAATGGGTTGGTCCTTGCGCGGGTTGGAACCGATGACGAGGAAGGCATCGTGCTGTTCCAGTGCCTCCACCGACGAACCTAGCCCAGGATACAGGGGCGCCCCTTCCTGGTTGGTGAAATCCTGCTGGCGCAGGCGGTGGTCGCGGTTGTGCCAACCCTGGGCCTCGCACAGGCGGGCCAGCAGGTGCAATTCCTCCAGGGTGGCGCTGGGCGAAGCCAATACACCCAGGTCGTCACCACCGAGTTTGCGCAGGCCACCGGCGGCGAACTGCAGTGCTTCCTCCCAGCTCGCCTCGCCCCACTGGCCCTGGCTCTTCAGCATGGGAGTCTGCACCCGATCCGGCGCATACAGCCCCTGGTAGCTGAAGCGGTCACGATCGGAGATCCAGACCTCGTTCACCGCTTCGTTCTCGCGCGGCACCACGCGCATCAACTGGCCGCGCCGGCTGTGCA
>JAIVHA010000144.1:14057-18404 GCA_020201295.1 Lysobacteraceae bacterium
TTCGCCGCGGCCCATGCCCCCCAGCTCCGGCTGGCCGGCGATGTGCTCCATGAAGCGCACGCAGCGGGTGCAATGGATGCAGCGGGTCATGTCGCTGGAGATGAGGGAGCCTAAATTCTTGTCCACCACCACGCGTTTATTCTCGGCGAAGCGCGACACATCGCGACCGTAGCCCAGGGCCAGATCCTGCAACTCACACTCGCCGCCCTGGTCGCAGATGGGGCAGTCGAGCGGATGATTGATGAGCAGAAACTCCATCACCGCCTTCTGGGCATTGCGCGCATATTCCGATTCGGTGCGGATCTTCATGCCGTCCATCACCGGTGTGGCACAGGCGGGCATCGGCTTGGGCGCCTTCTCCACCTCCACCAGGCACATGCGGCAGTTAGCGGCAATGGGCAGTTTCTTGTGATAGCAGAAGCGCGGCACATCAATGCCGTGGGCATCGGTGACCTCGATGATCATGCGCCCCTTCTCGGTGCGGTATTCGCAACCGTCGATCTCGACGGTGATCAGGTCATCGGCCGGGACGTTGGGCGTGGCGCTCATGCGGCCTCCCCTGCCTTGCGCGCGCCGGGACCCACCATGCAGCGCTTGTGCTCGACGTGGTATTCGAATTCATGGCGGAAATGCTTGAGGAAGCTCTGCACCGGCCAGGCGGAGGCTTCGCCGAAGGCACAAATGGTATGGCCCTCGATCTGGCCCGCGGCGCTCACCAGCAGGTCCAGGTCCTCGGGCCGGCCCTGGCCTTCCTCGATGCGCTTGATCACGCGGTACATCCAGCCGGTGCCCTCGCGACAGGGCGTGCACTGGCCACAGGATTCGGCGTAGTAGAAGCGCGACAGGCGCATCAGCGCCTTGACCATGCAGGTGGAGTCGTCCATGACGATCATGCCGCCGGAACCCAGGGCCGAGCCGGCCTTGGAGAGGGAATCGTAATCGATGGTGCAGTCCATAATGACTTCGGCGGGCATAACCGGCATGGAGCAGCCGCCGGGAATCACCGCCTTGAGCTTGTGGCCATCGCGCACACCGCCGGCCATCTCCAGCAGTTCGGTGAAGGGCGTGCCCATGGGGATCTCGTAGTTGCCGGGCCGGTTCACGTGGCCGGAGACGGACATGACCTTCATGCCGCCATTGTTGGGCTTGCCGAGATTCAGGAACCAATCGCCGCCGTTGCGCATGATGGCGGGGATGGAGGCCAGGCTTTCCGTGTTGTTGATGGTGGTGGGCCGGCCGTAGAGACCGAAGTTGGCCGGGAATGGCGGCTTGAAGCGCGGCTGGCCCTTCTTGCCCTCCAGGGAATTCAGCAGCGCCGTCTCTTCCCCGCAGATATAGGCGCCGGCGCCCAGGTAGCTGTACAGGTCCACGTCCAGCCCGGAACCGAGGATGTCCTTGCCCAGCAGGCCGGCCTCGTAGGCCTCCTTCAGGGCTCCCTCGAAACGTTCGAAGGGTTCGTGGTGAAACTCGCCGCGCATGTAGTTGTAGCCCACAGTGGCGCCCATAGCGTAGCAGCCGATGGCCATGCCCTCGATCAGGGCATGGGGGTTGAAGCGCAGAATGTCGCGGTCCTTGCAAGTGCCCGGCTCCGATTCGTCGGAGTTGCATACCAGGTATTTCTGCACCGGGGCGCTGCGCGGCATGAAGCTCCACTTCAGGCCGGTGGGAAAACCGGCACCGCCACGACCACGCAGGGCGGACTTCTTGATCTCGTCGATGACCGCTTCCTGGCTGGTTTTTTCCTGCAGGATTTTTTTCCACGCCTGGTAGCCCCCGATCTTGAGATAGTTCTCCAGGGTCCAGGGCTCGTCAAACTGCAAGGTGCCGAAACAAACGTGGTCGGTCATGATCAATTCTCGATTGGCCACGGAAATACACGGAAATACACGGAATGTAATGAAGATTCCGCTGGTTCACTCATTAATCCGTCTTTGCGAGGATGCCTTGACCCGAAGGGTAAGGTACTCATGATGAAGCCCGAGGGGCTTCTATGGGCGCAGCGACGCGGCAATCTCCAGGTTGTTGATCTGCCATAGACTGAAATTGCTTCGCTGTGCTCGCAATGACGAAGTTGGTCCGGGTTTGCACAAGGTTTCGACAGATTCCGTGCCTTTCCGTGTGGTTCCGTGGCCATCATACTCATTTTAATTCATCCAGGAGACGGTCGACCTTCTCGATGGTCAGGTTCTCGTGGTAGTGGCCGTTCACCGCCATCATGGGCCCGCCGGCGCAGGCCGCCAGGCACTCCTCCTCCAGCTTGAGGAAGATACGCCCGTCGCTGGTGGTCTGGCCCAGCTTCGCGCCCAGCTTCTTCTCCACGTGGGCGACGATATCATCCGCTCCACAGAGCATGCAGGAGATATTGGTACAGATCGACACCGTGTTGCGGCCCACGGGGCTGGTCTCGATCATGGAATAGAAGCTGGTCACCTCGTACACCGCCACCCGGGGCATCTCCAGATATTCCGCCACGGCATCCATCATCTCGGTGCTGACCCAGCCCTGCTCATGCTGCACCGCATGCAGCGCCGCCAGCACCGCGGAGCTCTTCTGGTCCGCGGGAAACTTGGTCAGCCAGTGATCGATCTCGGCACGAACCTTGCCGGAGAGCCTGCTGGTGCCTTTCTGTTGTTCCAGTCCCGTCATGTGCAAACCTGTCTAAACCGCCAAAACGCCGGAAAACCTTTTGAACCGCCAAGGCGCCAAGGACGCCAAGAAAATCTCTATAGATTGCAAGCCCGGCAGGCAATCCAGTGCGCATTGGCTCGATATGGTGGCTCGACTCATCATCACAAAACGATTCCTTGGCGTTCTTGGCGCCTTGGCGGTTCGCATCTCTTGGCGTTCTTGGCGCCTTGGCGGTTCAACCCCATAACTTCACCGATCGATCTCGCCGAACACGATATCCTGGGTGCCGATGATGGCCACCACGTCCGCCAGCATGTGGCCACGGGACATTTCATCCAGGGCAGCCAGGTGGGGGAAGCCCGGGGCGCGCACCTTCAGGCGGTAGGGCTTGTTGGCGCCGTCGGAAATCAGGTAGACGCCGAATTCACCCTTTGGATGTTCCACTGCCGCATAGGCCTCGCCCTTGGGGATGATGAAGCCCTCGGTAAACAGCTTGAAGTGATGGATCAGCGCCTCCATGTCGGCCTTCATCTCTTCCCGGGGCGGCGGCGCGATCTTGTAGTCCTCGATCATCACCGGGCCGGGGTTGGTGCGCAGCCAGTCCACGCATTGCCTGATAATACGGTTGGACTGGCGCATTTCTTCCATGCGCACCAGATAGCGGTCGTAGCAATCGCCGTTGACGCCCACCGGGATATCGAAATCCATCCGGTCGTAAACCTCGTAGGGTTGCTTCTTGCGCAGGTCCCATTCAATGCCCGAACCGCGCAGCATGGGCCCGGTCATGCCCAACTGCAGGGCGCGCTCCGGCGACACCACGCCGATACCGACGGTGCGCTGTTTCCAGATGCGATTCTCGGTCAGCAGGGTTTCATATTCGTCCACGCAGGCAGGAAATCGATTGGTGAAATCCTCGAGGAAATCCAGCAGCGAACCCTGGCGGTTTTCATTGAGACGGCGCACCGCATCGGCATCGTGCCACTTGGAAGGCGCGTACTGGGGCATGCGCCCGGGCAGGTCCCGGTACACGCCGCCGGGGCGGTAGTAGGTAGCGTGCAGACGGGCGCCGGAAACGGCTTCGTAACAATCCATGAGGTCTTCCCGCTCGCGGAAGGCGTAGAGGAAAATCGTCATGGCGCCGATATCGAGGCCATGGGCCCCGATCCACAGCAGGTGATTCAGGACGCGGGTGATCTCGTCGAACAGCACGCGAATGTACTGGGCGCGCAGCGGGGCCTCGATGCCCAGCAGCTTTTCCATGGCCAGCACATAGCCGTGCTCGTTGCACATCATGGACACGTAATCGAGGCGGTCCATATAGCCGATACTTTGGTTATAGGGCTTGCTCTCGGCCAGTTTTTCCGTGGCCCGGTGCAGCAGGCCGATATGCGGGTCCGCGCGCTGCACCACCTCGCCGTCCATTTCCAGCACCAGACGCAGCACGCCGTGCGCCGCCGGATGCTGGGGACCGAAATTCAAGGTGTAGTTTCTGATCTCAGGCATGGGTATATGAACCGCCAAGGCGCCAAGAACGCCAAGAAAACCTGTTGAACCGCCAAGACGCCAAGGACGCCAAGAAAACCTCCATAAAACGAAAAACGGGCAGCCAGTCCAAATGGAGTTGGCTAATTGTGAAGGCTCGACTCATCATCACAAAACGATTCCTTGGCGTTCTTGGCGCCTTGGCGGTTCGCATCTCTTGGCGTTCTTGGCGCCTTG
>JAIVHA010000267.1 GCA_020201295.1 Lysobacteraceae bacterium
CACCCCCTGGGAGCGCGCCATCCTCCTGGTGGACATGAACGCCTTCTTCGCTTCCATCGAGCAGCGCGACCGCCCCGAATGGCGCGGCCGGCCGGTGGCCATCACCAATGGCCTGCAGGGCACCTGCATCATCACCTGCTCCTACGAGGCGCGCGCCTTCGGCATCCGCACCGGCATGCGCCTGAAGGAGGCCCGCGAGCGCTGCCCGGAGCTGATCCAATGCCCGGCCGACCCGAAACGCTATGCCGCCACCTCCACCGCCATCATGGATGCGCTGCAGGCCGTCAGCCCCGACCTGGAGGTGTTCTCCGTGGACGAGGCCTTTCTCGACATCACCCGCTGCCAGCGCCTGGGCACCCCCGAAGAAATCGCGCGCCAGGCCCGGCGCGCCGTGTTCGCGGCCTCCGGCCTGCTCTGCTCCGTCGGCCTGTCCGGCGACAAGACCACCGCCAAGTACGCCGCCAAGCTGGTCAAGCCCAACGGCTTCACCGTCATCCCGCCCTGGGAGGCGCGCCAGCGGCTGGCGCCGGTGCCGGTCACCGAGTTGTGCGGCATCGCCGGCGGCATCGGCGGCTTCCTCGCCCAGCATGGCGTGCATACCTGCGGCGACATGGCGCGACTGCCCATCAGCGTGCTGGCGCGTCGCTTCGGCAACCCCGGGCGGCGTATCTGGTACATGTGCCAGGGCGAGGATCCGGACCCGGTGCAGGTCAACGTGCCGCCGCCCAAGTCCATCGGCCACGGCAAGGTGATGCCGCCGGACACGCGCGATCGCGACGTGATCCTGACCTATCTGTTGCACATGAGCGAGAAGGTCGGCGCGCGTCTACGTCGCCACGACATGGTGGCGAGCCGCTTCCTGGTCGCCCTGCGCACCCGCGACGGCTGGCTCGGCGACAAGCCGCGCAACGCGCAGGCCATGGCCGACGGTCGCCTGATCATGGCCCTGTGCCGCGAGGTGCTGCGCCGCCACTGGCGCGGCGAAGGCGTGCACCAGGTGCAGGTCACCGCCCTCGACCCGCAACCGGTGCCGCGCCAGGGCGACCTGTTCGCCGCGCCCGTGACCGAACCCAAACGCAATGCCGTCATGGATGACATCAACCGCCGCTTCGGGGAGTTCACCCTGACCCCGGCGCGCCTGCTGGGCCGTTCCAGCATGCCCAACGTCATCGCCCCGGCCTGGAAACCCCATGGTCACCGGCAGTCGGTGTAGCCCATGTGCGGCGGTGTGTACTACAGCCATCAAGGGCAAGACGTCCGCGTCTACTTCCCCAACCCCAAGGCGATGCTGCCGGTGCGCATCCGTGGCGGCGGCATCGAACTGCTGCCCTGGGGCCGGCGCAAGGACCAGCAGGGCGCGCTGCCGCTGGGCGGCTGGGCACGCCTGGACTCCATTTATTCCGGCCGCTGGGACCGCTGGTTTCCGGTGCCCGTCAAGCTGCCCATCCGGCAGTTCATGGAGAAGGACCTGGAAGGCAGCAGCCACTGGTACGACCTGACCCCGGGTCAGTGGATCCAGGGCCTGGTGGCCCGCGACGGCCACGAGCAGCGCGTCTACGTGGTCACCGTGGAACCGCAGCTGGCCGACGCCGTCCACGACCGCTGGCCGCGGCTGGTGAATGGGCAGGGGGATGGGGGGTGGTAGTAAGCCCCATTCCGCGTCATCGCGGGAAGCGTGACCCGTCATTGCGAGCGCAGCGAAGCAATCTCAGACTACGGCAGATCAACGGGTTGGAGATTGCCGCGTCGCTACGCTCCTCGCAATGACGTGGAATGGAGTTCAGCGCCAGCCATTTTGCCCGTCATTGCGAGGAGCGTAGCGACGCGGCAATCTCCATAATACTGCAGGAAATAACGTCAAGGATGACACCATGCCCAAACAACCCATCGTCTATCTGCTCACCAACAGACCCAACGGAACCCTGTACACAGGGGTAACCAGCGACCTGCCGAAACGGATCTGGGAACATAGGAACAAGGTCATCAAAGGTTTTTCCCAGAAGTACAACCTGACCAGGTTGGTGTACTTCGAGCTTCATGAGGATATGTACCAGGCCATTCTCAGGGAGAAGCAGATCAAGGCTGGCTCAAGAAAGGCAAAGATTGAATTGATCGAAGCGACCAATCCGGGCTGGAAGGATCTCTATGGGGATATTTGTACATGAAGGAGATTGCCGCGTCGCTACGCGACTCGCAATGACGGCTCGGATGAATGACGGCTTGAGGGTGCCTGACGGCCGGGAATCCGAACGACCCAGGCAATAAAAAAGCCGTTCCGAAAGGAACGGCTTTTTTAATTGGTCGGGGCGAGAGGATTTGAACCTCCGACCACCTGCACCCCATTCCGAGTCACGATGCGGCCCTATCTTGCTGTCATATAAGACTTTATTTACACCTAACCCGGTCCAATATCGCCCCCACCCCGGACATGCAACTCATTGTTCTGTAAAGGGTCGATTTTGTGTTTTAGACACTTTTCAAGGGCTCGAAAAAGGCTCACTCCCGTTCACATCCCCTGAATGACTACGTTCCATCATATCGGTAAATATACAAAACTACCGATACTATGTAACAATCGTGCCATGACCACACTTGAACAGCGCATCCAGACCCTCCTGCGCCGGACCGGAACAGCCCGGTCACGGGAGCTTGTCGAGGCCGGTATCAGCCGCAGCCAGCTT
>JAIVHA010000108.1 GCA_020201295.1 Lysobacteraceae bacterium
TGCGCCAGGCGACCCGGTTCCTGCGCCAGGGCATGAGGGGCGGCGAATGAGTCCGGGCCGGGGGGAGGGAAAGGTGCTGCGCCTGCCGGAGGAGCATGACCTGCACCTTTCGGCCTTGTACCACCAGACCGAGGCACCTCAGCCACCGCCGGCTCTGGAACAACGCATCCTGCACGCGGCCCGCGAGGCGGCGGAAGAGGCCGTTCGCCAGCGCCAGACCCGGCGCGGCCGCCAGGTGCCGCTGCCCCTGGCGGCCCTCCTGTTGGTGGCGTCCCTCCTGCTGCCACTGCTGCTCTGGTATGGCTACCAGGGTGGATTCACCTATCCGTGGTCGGTGCCGGCAGCCGGGCCGCCGGTGGAGGAATCGGTCGCGCCCATCCCCGCGCCCGACGTCCCGGAGCCTGTGGAACCCCGGGAGGACAACGCCGCCGGGCTTTCCCCGCAGGAACAGGAACTGGTGGCCATCCAGGCCTTGATCGAGTCCGGCGCGGATGCCGAGGCCTGGGAACGATTCAGTGATTTTCGCATGAGCTTTCCCCAACAGCGTATTCCCGATGCCTTGCTGGATGAGTTGGCCGGGGTGCGTAGGCGCTTGCTGGAGGACGCGGGGGGGCGCTGAGTCTCGACTATACTGGGTGTGAGGGTGGTAGCCGGAGGACGCGAGCGTGATTGCACATCGTCTGGAAAACTTCTTGATTGAGCACGATATTCCCTTCGACCTGGTGACGCACCCGCATGCGGCCAGCAGCCTGGAGACGGCCGAACTGGCCCACGTGCCCGGTCGCCGTATTGCCAAGACGGTGGTGCTGGAGGACGACCAGGGTTACCTGATGGCGGTGGTGCCGGCCAGCAACCGGGTGGACCTGGGTGAGTTGCATCGCCAGATGCGACGTAACCTGGGGCTGGCCACGGAGGCGGAACTGCAGGGGCTGTTCGAGGATTGCGAGCTCGGGGCGATTCCCCCCGTGGGCATGGCCTATGGCATTGAAACCATCGTGGACGACAGACTGGCCGAGCAAACGGAAATCTATTTCGAGGGCGGAGATCATGAGTCTCTGGTGCGGGTCAGCGGAGAGGGCTTCGAGCTGCTGATGGACCAGGTTCAGCACGGCATTTTCAGCCATTCCAGGTAACCGGCATCCACGGCCGTCGGTCGGCCGTGGCACGGTCTGTCCCGGGGGTCAACGCCCTGTCGGTGCGCGCCCGATGGAATGATAGGTAAAGCCCAGCCGTGCCAGATCGTCGGGGTTGTAGAGATTGCGGCCATCGAAGATCACGGGCTCGTTGAGAGTGTCGCGGATGTGGGTGAAGTCGGGGCTGCGGAACTGGTTCCACTCGGTGACGACCACCAGGGCATCGGCCCCCTCCAGGGCATCCTGTTCGCTGTCGCAGAGCAGCAGGTCCGGGCGCTCACCATAGATGCGCCGGGTCTCCGCACGGGCTTCGGGGTCGAAGGCCCTGATCTTGGCGCCGGCCTTCCACAGGGCTTCCATGAGGGTGCGGCTGGAGGCATCGCGCATATCGTCGGTGTTGGGCTTGAAGGACAGGCCCCAGAGGGCGAAGGTCTTGCCGGCCAACTCCAGGCCATAGTGAGCGGAGATCTTGTGAAACAGCAGTTCCTTCTGGCGAAAATTCACCGCTTCCACCGCATGTAGCAGCTCCGGGTGATAGCCGTTTTGGATGGCGGTGTGCTCCAGGGCGCGCACGTCCTTGGGGAAACAGGAGCCGCCGTAGCCGCAACCGGGATAGATGAACTGGTAGCCGATGCGCGGATCCGAGCCGATACCCACACGTACCTTCTCGATATCCGCGCCCAGGCGTTCGGCGATGTTGGACAGCTCGTTCATGAAGCTGATCTTGGTGGCCAGCATGGCATTGGCGGCGTACTTGGTCAGTTCGGCTGAGCGTACATCCATGACCAGCAGGCGGTCATGGTTGCGGTTGAAGGGGGCGTAGAGGGCGCGCAGCAATTCGGTGGTGCGCGGGTTGTCGGTGCCGATGATGATGCGGTCGGGGCGCATGAAATCCTCCACCGCGGCGCCTTCCTTGAGGAATTCGGGGTTGGAGACCACATCATATTCCTTGGGACTGCCGCGTTCTTCCTGCACGGCGCGAATGGCGGCCTCGACCCGGTCGGCGGTACCCACCGGTACCGTGGACTTGTTGACCACCACCCGGTAGTTGCTGATGTGCTCGCCGATGGTGCGCGCCACGGCCAGTACATGCTGCAGGTCCGCCGAACCATCCTCATCGGGCGGGGTGCCGACGGCAATGAACTGAAACAGCCCATGGGCCACGCCCTCGGCGGCATCCAGGCTGAAACGCAGACGCCCGGCGGCGTGGTTGCTGCGCATCATCTCCTCGAGCCCGGGCTCATAGATGGGGCATTCGCCGCTGTTCAGGCGGTCGACCTTGTCCGGATCGATATCCACGCACAATACATCGTTGCCGACCTGGGCCAGGCAGGTGCCCGTGACCAGGCCCACGTATCCGGAACCGTAAATGGTGACTTTCATGTAGATGGCAGCCTTGTCTGTGGGTTTTCTCTGTCTAGGAGCCTGTCGGACTTAGGACTGATCTCGGCAACTGCTCCATGCGTTGCTCTACCTCCTGCATCCATGCAGTCGTACTGCGCCGGTGGGAGAGCGGCCCAAATTTCCCTGATTTCTCGTGGGCCTCTTGCCGCCTGCCGCGCCCGGCCAGTAAAACTCTGGTTTGGGAACCTTTTTGGAGTTGACACGAGCTCCCTTGGGCAGCAGAATAGCCGGCTTCCGTTTATCGGAGGGGTTCCCGAGTGGCCAAAGGGATCAGACTGTAAATCTGACGGCTCCGCCTTCGGAGGTTCGAATCCTCCCCCCTCCACCAGACAAAGTGGATTCTGCCGGCGGTGGCCATTGGTCCGGCAGTAGGAACGCCTCCTCAGCTGGCATTGGGGGGAGGAGTCGAACCGATGAGAGGTTCGACAAAACCGCGATAGCGGTTTTGAACGTCGCGCAGCGACGGCCCGGAGGGCGGAAGGCCGCAGGCCTGGAGTAATCCTCCCCCCTCCACCAGACAATGTGGATTCTGCCGGCGGTGGCCACTGAACCGGCAGCAGGAAAACCACCCCGGTTCGGATCGGGGTATATAAAGGCATAGGCCGCGCGGGTGTAGTTCAATGGTAGAACTTCAGCCTTCCAAGCTGAATACGTGGGTTCGATCCCCATCACCCGCTCCAATAGCTTGAAAGTAATGGGATTCCGGGAAAGAAGTCCGGGTCGGGACGAAATTTGCCCATGTAGCTCAGTCGGTAGAGCACATCCTTGGTAAGGATGAGGTCACCAGTTCAACTCTGGTCATGGGCTCCAAATCAGTACCTGTGGATCGCTTGGTGGTGTGGTTGCGCTGTCGAGGGGTTCGGAACAATTGACTCATTGTACTTGACTGGGGAGATCACCACCGATGTCCAAGGGAAAATTTGAACGCAACAAGCCGCATGTAAACGTTGGCACCATTGGTCACGTGGACCATGGCAAGACGACGCTGACGGCGGCGCTGACGAAGGTGGGTGCCGAGAAGATGGGCG
>JAIVHA010000268.1 GCA_020201295.1 Lysobacteraceae bacterium
GGTGAGGGCCCGGGACCTCCCAATCTTCTCCCCTCACCCCAACCCTCTCCCGCAGGGAGAGGGGGATTGCAGTGCTTTCGTCACGCCGCCGTGGAGAAAACATGACCCTGGCCAAGCCCATCCGCTGGTTTCTGGACAGCCGCATCGCGGCACCGGACCCCCGGGGCCGGGTGCGGCTCGCCTACCGGCAGGTGTTCATCCTGCCCACGGCGCGCGGTTGGGGCTTCGCCCTGTTGCTGCTGCTCATGCTGCTGGGCGCCATCAACTACAACAACAGCCTCGGCTACGGGCTGACCTTCCTGCTCGCGGGGCTCGGCCAGGTGGCCCTCTACCATACCTATCGCAACCTGACCGGCCTGGAGCTGCGCGCCGGCGCCACCCGCGAGGTTTGCGCCGGCGAAGCGGCCGGTTTCGAGTTGCTGCTGCACAACCCCGCGGCCCGTGACCGTCCCGCCCTGCAGGCCGCGCGCCAGCCCAGCGAGGCCGGCGACCAGGGCCGTGGCAGTGATGATTTCCGCGGTTTTCGCCAGTTCCACAGCGGCGACTCCCTGCGTCATGTGAATTGGAAAGCCGTGGCCCGCGGCCAGGGCATGCTCACCAAGGAATTCGGCGGCGACCGGGTGGAGGAATGCTGGCTGGACTGGGCGACCCTGGAGGGCCTGGACACCGAGGCACGGTTGTCGGTGCTGTGCCGCTGGGTGCTGGACGCGGCGCGGGAACAACGCCATTTCGGCCTGCGCCTGCCGGGTGTCTCCCTGGGGCCGGACCAGGGACCGGCGCACCGCGACCGCTGCCTGCGCGCCCTGGCGGCCCACGGGCTGGCGCCATGAGCGCGGCCGCCATCCACCACTGGCATCCGCGCCGCGCCCTCTGGTGGGGCCTGGCCCTCATGCTGCTGCTGGCCGCCGGCCCCCACCTGCCACGCCTGCCCCTGCCCGCCACCCTGGCCTGGTTCCTGGTGGTGGGCTGGCGCCTGCACCTGGGCCTGCGCCAGCGCCCGCCGCCGGGTGGCTGGACGCGCCTGCTGCTGTTGCTGCTGGCCACGGCCGCCCTGCTCGCCCAGTTCGGCACCCTGCTCGGCCGCGAGGCCGGCTCCGCCCTGCTGGTGCTGCTGCTGGCCCTCAAGTTCCTGGAGCTGAAGAATCCACGCGACGTGAGCCTGCTGGTGTTCCTGGCCTATTTCCTGCTCAGCGTGCAGCTGCTGTTCGACCAGTCCATGGCCAGCGCCCTCTATCTGACCGTGGCGGCGCTGGTGATCACCGCCGTCTGGGTGGAATTCAGCGATCCCGCCGGCCAGCGCCCCCTGGATCGCTCCCTGCGCCTGGCCGGCGTCATGCTGCTGCAGGCCCTGCCGCTGATGCTGATCCTGTTCCTGTTGTTCCCGCGCATCCCCGGCCCCCTCTGGAACCTGCCCCGCGACGCCCATGGCGGCGTGACCGGGCTCAGCAATGAAATGGAGCCGGGCCGCATCAGCTCCCTGGCGCAATCGGACGCGGTGGCCTTCCGGGTGACCTTCGACGGCGAGATCCCGCCCCCGGCGCTGCGCTACTGGCGTGGCCCGGTGTTCGAGCACACCGACGGGCGGCGCTGGACTCCGGCCGAGGTGCCCCGCGACGCCGGAGACTTCATACCCCGGCCGCTGGGCGCAGGCCTGACCCACCAGGTCACCCTCGAGCCCCATGGCGAACACTCCCTGCTGGCCCTGGACCGTCCCGCCACGACCCTGCCGGGCGCCCGCCTGCAGGCGGATTACCAGTTGCTGCGCAACGCCGGACCGGTACGGGACCGCATCCGCTACCAGGTCACCTCCCATGCGCGTTTCGACGAGCGGGACCTCGAGCCGGCCCGGCTGGAACGCACCCGGCGGCTGCCGGCCGCTACCAGCCCCCGGGTGCGCGCGCTGGCCGACGCATGGCGCGGGCAGGACAATGACCCGCGCCGGATCATCGAACGGGCGCTGCGCCACTTCCATGAACAGCCCTTTGTCTACACCCTCAACCCGCCACTGCTGAGCCGCGACCCCGTGGATGAATTCCTGTTCGAGACCCGGCGTGGTTTTTGCGAACACTACGCCGCCGCCTTCACCGTGCTCATGCGCGCGGCGGGGCTGCCGGCGCGGGTGGTGACCGGCTACCTGGGCGGGGAGCTCAACCCGATCGGTGAGTACCTGGTGGTGCGCCAGTCGGACGCCCATGCCTGGGCCGAGGTCTGGCTGGAGGGGGAAGGCTGGCGGCGGGTCGACCCCACCGCCGCCGTGGCGCCGCAACGCATCGAGCGTGGCATCGATCCGCGCCCCCTGCGCGAAGGCGAGGCGGTGGACTTCCGGCTGCCAGTGGACGGGCGGGTACTGAGCGGCCTGGAACGGCTGCGCCTCTACCAGGACGCCCTCGACAATCGCTGGAACCAGTGGGTGCTGGGCTATGGCCCATCCCGTCAGCGCGAACTGTTGCAGGGGCTGGGTTTCACCGACCTCTCCTGGCAGGGCATCGCCCGTCTCCTCGCCCTGGCCGTGATCACCGCCATGGTGCTGGTGGCCCTGCTGGTGCTCTACCGGCCAGGCCGCCGCCCGGACCCGGTACAGAAGCTCTATGACCACTTCTGCCGGAAGCTGGCGCGCCAGGGTATCCGGCGCCGCGCGCAGGAAGGACCACAGGATGCATCACGATGAAACGAAAACCCAGCTCCAGCTGCGGATCCGTGTCGAACAGCCCCGGATACAGATCCTGCAGGATCTGTAGATGTTCGGCACTGATCAACACCGCATTCGGTGCCGCACCGTGGGTTTGGGTGTAGGCCTGCACCTGTCTCAGGATGTGATCCAGCATGGGATGTCTCCCCTTGATGAGGTCCGGGGCAGTATGGGGGCATGCCCGTTGCAGTTCTGTGAAGATCCCGTGACAGAAGGATGACCCGGCCGGGTCTGTGTATTTGCCGATGCAGAATGTGAAGTTTTCCTTGCCATCAATTTGGATAATGGCTTAGCGATGTCCGTTCGGAGGAATGCGTAAAAATCGTACGCTATGCTGCCCTGTGGCTACCGATCTTCCCTCGTGTGCCACAGCCGCAGCACGTAGATCGTCTCGCCCTGGATCTCGTAGCGCATCTCGTACTGCCCAACCAGAATCCGCCGCACCTCGCGCGGCTCGAACTGAAACAGTTGCTCACCAACGCGTGAGTTGGTCAGCATGATCGTCGGCGCTTTCGTCAGCGCCTGTACCGCCCGCGCGGCGGCGGGCTTGTTCACCGGGGCCAGGAATTCGTACAGGCGCGCCAAATCGGACAGCGCCTTGCTGGTCCACTTCAACTCCATCAGCGCGGCAGCGGTAGCGGTTCGCCGGTACTCAAGCTGTCAGCCCACGCCTGTACGGCTTGATGGTCGATGACCCGACCGGCGTCCACGTCGGCCAGTGCATCATGCGTCCAGCGGTCACGCTCTTCCTCCTGGGCAATCCAGGCCGACAGCGCCTGTTTCATGATCCAGCCGCGCGAGCGTTCGATGCGATCGGCCAACTGGTCAACTTTCTCGGCGAGAGGAACGGGTACATGCGCGGTCAGTACGCGCGTTTCGGCTTTGGGCATGTCAATTCTCCTTCGCCAAAGTGGCGGCGGGTCTTGCAGTAGCGGGCGCCCGTACGGACGCGGCTTTGGGCAGATTGGTGATGTCCATCAGGCGCAGTCCTTTCCACCAGACCTGATTACTTTTCAATCGTAGAGATTAATTATAAATCGGTCAAGCAAAATGTCAGATTGGGCCGCGCTTATCTGGGTTAGCACGCCCGGCACCAATAGATGCCATTTTTCAAGCTGGAAGTGGAGCGACGCCACGGTTTCCGGTACCCGCAGATGATCGCGCCCTGCTTTTCTTCGCTCTTGTTTCGCGAATTATTTGCCGATACAGAAGCTGGAGAATATCCGGCCCAGCAAGTCCTCGCTGCTGAAGGTCCCGGTGATCTCGCCGAGTGCCAGTTGCGCCTGGTGGAGCTCCTCGGCCAGCAGTTCGCCGGCGCGCTGTTCGCGCAACTGGCGTTCGCCCTCACGCACATGGGCATGGGCGCGACGCAGGGCGTCGAGGTGACGACGGCGGGCGGTGAAGCCGTCCTGGGTTTCACCACCATAGCCCATGCAGCGCTTCAGGAAGGCGCGCAACGCATCGATGCCGGCGCCGGTTTCCGCGGACAGCACCAGGGCCTCCATGTCTTCGTGGATATGGGTCGTCACCGGCCGGC
>JAIVHA010000010.1:0-17169 GCA_020201295.1 Lysobacteraceae bacterium
AAGCCCTTGCCCTTGCGGGTGACCACATGCAGCAGCTGCGGGCCCTTGAGGGCGCGCAGGTTGCGCAGGGTGGAGAGCAGGGCGTCCAGGTCGTGGCCGTCGACGGGGCCGATATAGTTGAAGCCCAGCTCCTCGAACAGGGTGCCGGGCACCACCATGCCCTTCATGTGCTCCTCGGCGCGGCGTGCCAGCTCCCATACCGGCGGCATGCCGGCCAGCACCTTCTTGCTGCCCTCGCGCACGGTGGAATAGAGCCGGCCCGACAGTACCCGCGCCAGGTAGTTGGACAGGCCGCCGACATTGGGGGAGATGGACATGTCGTTGTCGTTGAGCACCACCAACAGGTTGGCGTCCAGGGAGCCGGCATGATTCATGGCCTCGAAGGCCTGGCCGGCGGTCATGGCGCCGTCCCCGATCACCGCCACCACGCGGCGCTCGATGCCTTGCCGCGCGGCGGCGAGGGCCATGCCCAGGGCGGCGCTGATGGAGGTGCTGGAGTGGCCCACGCCGAAGGCGTCGTAGGGGCTTTCCGCGCGCTTGGGAAAGCCCGAGGGGCCGTCCTGCTGGCGGATGCGCGCCAGGGCGTCGCGGCGCCCGGTGAGGATCTTGTGGCTGTAGCTCTGGTGGCCCACGTCCCACACCAGTCGGTCATCGGGGGTGTTGAACACGTAGTGCAGGGCGACGGTCAGTTCCACCGTGCCCAGGTTGGCCGCCAGGTGGCCGCCGCTGCGGCTCAGCGAGTCGATCAGGAAGGCGCGCAATTCCCGCGCCACGGCGCCCAGCCGCGCGGCCGGCAGGGCGCGCAGGTCCGCCGGGCTATCCAGGCTGTGCAGCAGGGGGAAATCGCTCGAAACTGTCATGGGACGGACCGGCGCGGAAACCGGTCATTATCCCTGCCGGGCCTGTTCCACGCAAGGAAAAACACCCTGCCGGATTGTGCGCGTCGACGGATAAAATCCTTTTCAATCATGAGGATGCTGCAGGGTCCAGGCCTGTGCTGCCAAGCTGCATTTACTACCTTAAGGGGTTTCGGTACTGTTCCGGCGACCTCCTTCCTGCCCAATCCACCCCTTGCCCAGGCCCGTTCATGAACGACAGCTACGACGAGATTCCCTACCAGAGCATCCCCTTCACCGACAGCGACCCGGAAAATCTTGCAGCCTTGGGCCAGATGTTCGGGCTGGATGCGCCGGATCCGACGCGCGCGCGGGTGCTGGAGCTGGGCTGTGCCAGCGGTGGCAACCTGGTGCCCATGGCCTTCCGCCTGCCGGAGGGGCGTTTCCTGGGCGTGGAGCTGGCAGCACGGCAGGTGCAGGATGGACAGCGCCTGCTGGCGGAGCTGGGGCTGGACAACATCCGCATCGAGCAGGGCGATATCATGGAACTCGGTGAAGGCATCGGCGAGTTCGACTACATCATCACCCATGGTGTCTATTCCTGGGTGCCGCCCGCGGTACAGGCGCGCATCCTCGAGCTGTGCGCGCGCCATCTTGTGCCGCACGGCATCGCCTACATCAGCTACAACACCTGGCCGGGCTGGCGCATGCGCGGGGTGGTCCGCGATTTGCTGCTCTACCATACCCGCGGTATCGAGGACCCCAGGCAGAAGCTGGACAAGGCCATCGCCTTTCTCGCCGGCTTCGAGCCGGTGGTGACCCAGGTCGAAACCGAGGCCGCCCGCTTTTTGCGCGAGGACCTGCAGCGCTTGCGGATCTCGCATCCCAGCTATCTCTACCACGAATACCTCGAGACCTGGAACCAGCCGCAATTCGTGAGCGAGTTCATCGCCACCGTCGAGGGCCAGGGCCTGCAGTACATGTGCGATGCGGATCTCAAGAGCATGTTCCCCTCGGTGCTCGGCGAGCAGGCCGAGTCCTGGCTGGAACAGTTCGAGACCCTGGCGGAGCAGGAGCAGTACCTGGATTACCTCGGTAACCGCTGTTTCCGCCAGTCCCTGCTGTGCCGCGCCGGCGCTCCCTTGTCCCACGACCTCGACATCGGCCGCCTGCGCCACATGGCCTTCTTCGCCAACCTCGGCATACCCGCCAAGGTGAACCTGCGCAAGGCGCGTCCGGAGGACTTCACCTTCGGTGGCGACAAGGACGTGCAGGTCACCCATCCCCTGGCCAAGGCCGCGCTCATGGAACTGACGACTTGTTATCCCGATGCCATGCCCTTCGCGGAACTGGTCGAGTCCGCCGCCGCGCGCCTGCGCGCGGCCGGTAATGACACGGCGGCGGAGGATGTCAATGGCCTGCTGTCAGAGTTGTTCATTCTCTTCACCCACCAGGCGGTGGGCATGACCCCGCTGCAGCGCCGTCACAGCCGGGGCGACGCCGAACGCCCGCGTGCCCATCGCCTGGCGCGTGCCCAGGCCGCGCAGCAGCTCGGCCACCTGGCCACGGCGCGGCATTCCACCATCCTGCTGGATCCCTTTTCCACCCGGCTCGTCCTCTACCTCGATGGCCGCCGCACGGTGCCGGAGCTCATCGAGCAATTGACCACGGACATCCGCGAACAGCGCCTGGTCTTGCCCGACCTCAAGCCGACGACGCCGGACAAGCTGAAGGCGCAGGTGGGCGCCAATGTGGAGCGTTTCCTGAAACTGTTCGCTCGCCAGGGCATACTCGAATAACCGGAACGCAATCCCTCGCAGGAGCGGGCTCTGCCCGCGAACGGTTCGGTGGGGGACCGGTTCGCGGCCAAAGGCCGCCCCTACAGGGGGGACGACTGTTTTGCAGGTGCCTGGTCTCCCGGGCGAAGGCCCCGTACCAACAGGGCCACGCCCGCCAGCGCCAGCACGATGGCCGCACCCGAAGGCAGGTCCAGCCAGGCCGAGGCGAGCAGGCCCAGGGCATAGCCCGCTGCGCCGATGGCATAGCCGCGCCACAGCCGTTCACCCCCGGCCAGCGCCGGGATGATGAGGCTGGCGAATACCAGGTAGACGCCGACGATCTGCACCGAGGCGGTGATCATCACCGCGAACAGCAGGTAGAAGCCCAGTGGCGAGCGCCACAGCCGCAGGCCGAACCAGGTACCCAGCACGGCGAGGGTCAGGATACCCAAGGGCAACAGGTCGGCCCAGGTGGTCCAGAGGATCTGCCCCACCAGCAGTTCGCGCAGGTGTTCGCCGCCGTGGGGGTCGTGACTGATGAGCAGGATGGCGGCGCTCGCCGCCACCACGAAGCTCACGCCGATGATGGCTTCCTGGTGCCGGGGATTGCGCCGTTCCGACCACTGCAACAACAGGGCCCCGGCCAGGGCCGCACCCACGGCGCCGAGCTGGGTCAGCCAGGGGGATTCCGCATGTCCCAGCGCGTGCACGGCGATCACACCCAGCCCGGCGATCTGGGCGATGGCCAGGTCGATAAAGATGATGCCGCGGCGCAGCACCTCGCGCCCCAGGGGCACGTGGCTGGCCAGCACCAGGAGCCCCGCCACGAAGGCGGGGAGCAGGATGCCGAAGGGCAGTTCCATGTTCATGGCAGGGCCGCCTGCAGGCGCGTGATGGTGTCCTCGTACAGGGAGAACAGGTCCGTGGCCTGTTCCGATCCACCCACGGTATAGGGCAGCTCCACGGCCGGGATGCCGGCACGGGCGGCGAGCCACTCCGAGGCGCGCGGCGCGTGGTAGGCGCTGCGCAGGGTCATGCGCGCCGGGTGTTCGCGCAAGGTCTCCAGCAGCCGGCCGAGTTGCGCCACCGAAGGCTCGATTCCCGGCTTGGGCTCCAGGTCCCCCACCACTTCCAGCCCCAGCCAACGCGCCAGGTAGGACCAGTTGGCGTGATGCACCAGCACCGGCACGCCGCGCAGTTGCTTCGCGTCCTGTTCCCAGCGGGCGATGGCGCTGCGCAGGCGCGCAGCGAAATCCTCGTGTCTCGCCGCGTAGTCATCGGCGTTGGCGGGATCGATCTGCGCCAGACGTGCGGCCAGGGCCGCGGCCACTGGCAGCAGGTTGCGCGGGTCGGTGACGATATGCGGGTTGCCCGCCGCATGCACGTCACCCATGGAACGGTCGATGTTTTCCAGTTGCTCCACGAGTTCGACATGATTCGTCGCCTCGAAATAGCCCGGGCGGCCGGGCTGGATGCGGGCGTTGCCCGATTCGCGCAGCAGCAGCGGCAACCAGCCGATCTCCAGCTCCGCGCCGGTGCACACCAGCAGGTCCGCGTTGCGGGTGCGCGCGATCAGCGACGGCCGTGCCTCGATGCGGTGCGGGTCCTGGTGCGCGGTGGTGGCGGAACTGACGCGGGCAAGATCGCCCGCGAGTTCCTCCGTCAGCGCCGCCCATTCCGGCTCGCAGGCGAGCACGGTAAGGGCGGCCTGGGCCGGCCAGGCGAACCCGGCCAGCAGCAGTAACCACAAGGCTTTCATGATGGCGCCTCCCTAGAAACGGTGCGCGCCGTGGGCGCCCAGGCTGAAGATATACTGCAGGATGACCTGGTTGTCCGCCGCATCCTCCATGGACTTGTCGCGGGCCAGCTGCAGGCGCAGGCGCGAGAACTCGCTGGGTGAGTAGTCCACCATCAGCGTGTGCTTGCTGGGTTCGTAGTCGGAGACGGGTATCCAGGCAGCGAGGTTGCCAAAGTCCACGGCGTCCGACTGCAGTCGGTCATAGCGGTAGCCCACCCGCCAGCGCGGCATGAACTGGTATACGCCCTGCGCATACCAGCCCGACTGCCGGGCCCGGTAGTCCCCTTCCACGCCAATGCAGGAGCCGTCCTCGCATTCCATTTCACCACGCTCGGTGCGGCGGAAGTACTCGGCCTGCAGCTTCAGGTTCTGCTGGGTGGGGTTGCCCTCGGGTGCCCACTTCCACACGAAGTCGGCGATCCAGGTACGGGAGGTGCCGGTGAGCGCCAGCTCCGCCTCATCGTCCCACAGGTCCTCCAGCTCGCCATCACGATCCTCGGGCTTGGCGCGCACATGGGACAGGCCCGCGCGCCAGCTGTGCGAGGTGCCGACGTCATCACCGATATGCGCAAAGGCCGTCCAGGTGCCCACGCCGCGCTTGTCATTGTCGGTGCCGGGGAAGTTCTGGCCGCGTGCCGCCTCGACGCCGAATTCCAGGAAGGTCTCGAGCGGGGCGACCCACTTGGCCTGCAGGCCGTCGTGGATCAGGTGCGTACCAAACAGGGCCTGGTACATGAGACTGGTGTCGTAAAAGTCCCAGGCATGAGGATGCAACTCGTTCTGGTAGCCGATACCGGACAGGTAGCGACCGCCCTTGATGCTGAAGCCATGGCCCAGGCCCAGGGTCTGGAACCAGGCCTCCTCCACCTCGACCTCCTCGTTGATGAAGGCAAGGTTGAGATAGCCGCGGAAATAGCGGTCCACGTTGGCGGACATGACCAGTTCGGTGTGGTCCAGGGTGAAACCGCGCGATGTTTCGCCACCGCCGTGGTCGTGACCATGGCCGCCGGCGGGCAGGAAACCGGTGATGTGGCGCTCGCCACCGGCGCGGTCGATCCAGGCGCCCTGCAGGATGAGGGACACCTCCGGGTTGAAGTTCGTCTGGCCAAGGGCCAGGGCGGGCAGGGACAGGGACGCGGCGACCGCGCCGTTGACAAGGCACTTTCTGAACATGGTGTTCTCCTGAATACGCACGCATGGACGCCAGGGGCAGGCCCCATGCGCGTGGTCATTGGTGTAAGGCGGCGCGAGAGCCGCCGGTAATCAAGGGCCGGGTATCAGGCGTGGGGCGGTGCGCGGCTGTGGTAGCGATAGGGGAAAGGAGTGGAGGGTGCGGCAACGGCGCTTGCGTCGAGCAGCGGGCTGGAGCCGTCCCGGACAGGCAGGCACAGGCCGGCCACCGGCGCGGCTGCACCCAGCTGGGAAAGGTTGAGGCACCATTCGCAGGCGGGTGCATGGGCGCCGCCCTCATCGGGGTGATCGGACAGGTGGCTCAGGCCATGGGCGGCCGCCGTGAACTGGGCCAGGGCCAGCAGCAGGCCCAGCAGCAGCCCCAGGCCGGGGCGCGAGGGTCGCGGGCTTGTGCTCAGGAAACGAAATGGTGCCGTGGTTGCCATCGGCGCATTGGAGCACAGGGCGTGCGGCGTTGGCAACCGGGAGCCGGGGCGTCGCTACCCTGCTTGTTATGCCATTTCGGATTGGAGTGCGGGTGGCGGTCCGGCGGTCCAGAAACCCTTTCAGGCGTTCCGGTCCAATACCCCGTCAGGCAGGATATACAAAGGGAAGCCCTGGTTACTGTTCTGTCCGTCATTCCCGCGAAGGCGGGCATGACGAATAAATCAGAGCTTCCTGAAAATCAGATGCTCGGCCCATTCCATGATTCGTCGCGCACCTTCACTATAGGATTCCGCAAGCGCACTTACGAAGAGGCCCAGACGATACACCATCCTTGCGGACTTACCTGGCCCTCTACCACCCTGCAGGTGCCGGAATCGGCGAGAAAGTTGGCGCAGTTTTCGCATTTCTGGCCATCCATCGGGCTTTCCTGATATCTCGCCTGCTCCTGGCTCATCTTGTTGCTTGAGGGTGTGTCGGCCTTGGCGGTGTCCGCGCCGGGGGAGGATGGGTTGGTGTTCGGTGCGGAGGCCGTGTCCTCTTCTCTTGCGTTGCATCCGAGCAGTACCAGGGTGACGCCAGCGGCAAGCGTGCCGCGTAGTACGGTCCTGCGTTTTGGGTCGTATGTTTCCATTGCTCCTTCTCCTTGTCTACGCGGTGTGGTACGGGAGATCATGCGAGGTTCTACTTGAAAAAAACTAAACGATAGCGTCACGCAGGTCTGTTCGATAGCGCACGCAATATGATGCTGCTGTGCCTTACCCGGTCAAGGAACCTCGGATCAAAGAGGATGCACGCCGTCAGAAAATCAAAACCTGGATGACTCGCTACGCTCGCCCTTCGGGCCGCCCCTCCCCGGTTTTTATTGGTTCACCGGAGACTCCGGGTGCAGCAGGTAGGCCATGATGTCCGCAATGGCCTCCTGGCTGAGCAGGCCCTTGGCGCCCATGCGCGGCATATGGGTGCAGGGGAAATAGGCGTGCGGGTTGTAGATCATCTCGTAGACGAAGCGGCGGGTGGCCTCGGTATTGCCGCGGATGATGCCGTAGCCCCTCAGGCTGGGGCCCAGGTCACCGCCAGTGCGCTGCGGGGACAGGGCATGGCAGTTGTAGCAGTTGCCGCTCGGATCACGGGTGCTGTGGTCGTCGGGGTTGTGGGCGAGTCGGTAGCCGAAACCGCCCCAGGCCAGATCCCCGCCCTTCTTCCAGTCACCCAGGGGGATTTCGCCCTCCGGGTACTGGATGGAGGCGCGCGCGGCGGCGATGATCTGGCCGGCCTGCTCGGCGTTGGGCTTGTTGCGTACCTTGGAGCACAGCTTTTGCAGATTATCCTGGATCATGCGGTCGCGGGCCGTGCCGCCTTCCTGGGCAGGCTGGTCGAGATCGAAACTGCCGGATTCCAGGATCAGGTGCTCGGCGAGTGCCTCGGGGCTCATCTTCGCATAGTCCGGTTTTCCTGCCTCCTCGGCATGGGTGGCGGTGTAACCACCCAGTATCAGTACGATGGATGCGAGTGCGGCGGATGCGGTCGCACAGCGGTTGGTTTTCCTTGACATCATGGCGAATCTCCTCTGTGGCCGGGATCAGCGCTTCATGTCGGGCAGGATGGCCGGCTGGCCACGTGCCATATCGGTCCAGAAGGACAACACGGCGATCGTCGCAGGGGAACCCGCAACGGGTCCGGCCTGGCGCATCTGCCAGTAGCAGCCACGCAGGCGGTGCTGGCTGCTGCGTGTTTCCTGATGGCCCACGCGGAAGGCGGGCCAGGAGATGGCCTTGGTCCATTCCTGCGGGACGTTCACATCGGGCAGCACCGAGGCGCGGATACGCTTGCCGGTGGTGCCGTGGCAGGTCTGGCAACTCATGTCGAGGGAGCCGGCGCGGCGGTAGAAGATCACCTCGCCGGCATCACGCATGGCCTTTTCCAGCGGGTGGTCCATAAGCGGGTTCCAGGGCATGCCGTTGGACTGCGCGGTGATGTAGCTCTGCAGCTTCATGTGGTCGGTGTCGGAGCCATGGCGCTGTTTCACCGCAGGGTCGTCGGCGGGAAACCCCTGTATGGTGGTCATGCAATGCACCAGGCGCGTCTCCAGGTCCATGACCTTGCCCGTGTCCTTGAAGTAGCGGGGCATGGCGGCATAGGCGCCCTCCAGTTTGCCGGGGCCCATGCCGAAGTCGCAGGTCTCCAGGGAAACGTTCTTCGGTCCCCGCTGCGCGTGGAACAAGGCCTTGCCTTCCTCCACCGTCCACAGGGCGGGGTTGTCCTCCATCATCATGAGATTCTGATCACTCTGCGTGAGATAGGCTGAGTCGACGGAGTTGATCAGTTCCTTGAGAACTTCAACCGGGTTTTGCGATGGATCCGCATGGGCCGGGACGCCGATGGTCACGGCCAGTACCAGCAACGCGTGTCTGATCATGGAGACCTCCAACGAGAGTTTGGGTGGCTTCGTGCCTGGATGGCGCACGGGTTCTGTCCGGCGCCGGGATGGTCCCCTTCAGGGGGCTTGTCTGAGTATAGGAGCGTTTTTACCGTTTTCCTGGTGACCTGCAGCCCGTGGGTGGTCTTTGGAAAATATATTTCCGGGGACACAGGCTTGTAGCGCCCCGGGGAGTACCGGCAAGGAATAGAGTCCTTGCAAAGAATAGGGTTGATCTTGTTGAGCAGGTCGTGGGCCCGGTGTTTCGGACGGTGCCCGGTACGGATTCGATCAGGTCTTTCAGAATTTCGACGGGATTCCGTGACGGGTCGGCGTGGCCCGGCACTAGCTCTTGAGACGGTAGCCGGTCCGGAAGATCCACCACACGATGGCCAGGCAGGCCATGAGGAAGCCGCTGAGCACGGCGAGACTGACGCCGATGGATACATCCCCGCTGCCGTGGAAACTCCAGCGGAAGCCGCTGACCAGGTAGACGATGGGATTGAACAGGCTCAGGGTACGCCACAGGCCCGGCAATATATCGATGGAGTAGAAGACCCCACCCAGGAAGGTCAGGGGCGTGACGATCAGCATGGGGATGAACTGGAGTTCCTCGAAGCCCCTGGCCCAGATGCCGATGATGAAGCCGGCCAGACTGAAGGCGATCGCGACCAGTACCAGATAGATGGCCATGGACATTGGATGCTGGATGTCGATGGGGGTAAACAGACTGGCGGTGGCCAGGATGATGAGCCCGATCAGCACTGATTTGGTCGCCGCGGCTCCCACGTAGGCAAACACCACCTCGAAGGCCGACACGGGTGCGGACAACAACTCGTAAATGGTGCCGGTGAACTTGGGCATGTGGATGCCGAAAGAGGCATTGTTGAGGCTTTCGGTGAAGACGGTCAGCATGATCAGTCCCGGGACGATGAAGGCGCCGTAGCTGACCCCGTCGATGTCCCCCATACGTGGGCCGATGGCGGCGCCGAACACCACGAAGTAGAGTACCGTCGTGATTACGGGCGTTACCAGGCTTTGCCAAAGCGTGCGCCGGAAACGGGACATCTCGAACCAGTAGATGGCCAGGACGCTGTGGCGGCTCCTGCAACTGCAGCGCAAGTTGGCGCTTGCCGAGTCTTTTCATCAGCTCGGTCTTGGTCTCGACCAGGATCAACTCGCCCCGGCGGATCACGCCGATGCGGTCCGCCATCTCCTCGGCCTCTTCGATGTAATGGGTCGTCAGGATGATGGTGACTCCAGTGTCACGCAGTTGCCGCACCAGGGCCCACATGTCGCGGCGCAGTTCCACATCCACGCCCGCCGTCGGTTCGTCGAGGAACAGGACCTTGGGTTCGTGGGCGAGCGCCTTGGCGATCAGGACGCGGCGCTTCATCCCGCCCGACAGCGTCATGACTTCTGCCTTGCGCTTGTCCCACAGGGACAGGTCACGCAGCACCCGCTCGATGTGCGCCGGCTTGGCGGCAAGTCCGAACAAGCCGCGGCTGAAACTCACTGTCTCCCACACGGTCTCGAACATGTGTGTGTGCAGTTCCTGTGGCACCAGTCCGACCATGGCACGCGCGGCACGGTAGTCTTCGATGATGTCGTGGCCGTCGATGCGGGCGCTGCCGGTACCGGGCGTGACAATGCCGCAGACGATGCTGATCAGCGTGGTCTTGCCCGCCCCATTGGGGCCGAGCAGGGCGAAGATCTCGCCGCGGCGGATCTCGAGGTCGATGTTTTTCAGCGCCGCCAGGCCGGAGGCATAGGTCTTGTTGAGCTGTGAAATGGAGAGGATCGGTGGCATGGCGTTATCCAGGATAGCCCGTTACCTCGTCATTGCGAGCGCAGCGAAGCAATCCCATGGGTCGCAGCTCGTACCCAGGAGATTGCTTCGCTGCGCTCGCAATGACGGTAATGTCTGTAGTCTGGTTACTTTACATCGCCTCGCGGCAATGTGCCTTCGCCACGGGTGCGTTCCACCGTGCGCAGCCGCAGGTGCAGCGCCGCCTTGGCCAGCATGTGGGCGCTGACGGGCGCGGTGATTAACAGGAACAGGGTGATGAGCAACTCGTGCAGGCTCAGGCCCTCGCCGCGAGTGGAGAAGTAGAGCACCGAGCCGACGATCATGCCGCCCACACCCAAGGTGGTGGCCTTGGTGGGGCCGTGCAGGCGCATGAAGAAATCCGGCAGCTTGGCCAGGCCGATGGAGCCGACCAGGGCGAAGGCCGCGCCGATGAGCAGGAACAGGGCCACCAGGGCCTCGATGATCGTTTCCATGATGTCGATTTCCTCCTTATTCGATGATGTCGCCACGCAGCAGGTACTTGGCGACGGCGACCGTGCCGACGAAGCCCATCATGGCGATGAGCAGCGCCACCTCGAAATAGATCATGGTGTCGAGGTGGATGCCGAACAGCACCAGCAGGGCGATGCTGTTGATGTACAGGGTGTCCAGCGCCAGGATGCGGTCGGGCAGGTCGGGGCCGCGCACCACGCGCCACAGGTTGAGCAGCAGCGCCAATGACATTAGGGTAAAGGCGATGGGAATGGCCATGGCTAGCATTCGAAAATCTCCTTCAGGGGCGTTTCGTAACGCTGCTTGATGTGGGCGATGAGTGCCGCCTCGTCCGCTACGTCCAGGGCATGGATCAGCAGGGTGCGACGGTCAGCGCTGACATCGGCGGACACCGTACCGGGGGTCAGCGATACGGTGCTGGCCAGCAGGGTGATGCTGAAGTCCTCGCGCAGATCCAGCGGGTAGGTCACGAAGGCCGGGCGTAGTTTTTTTACCGGTCCCAGGATGAGCCAGGCCACCTCTACATTGGCGATGAGGATGTCCCCCAGCACCACCAGGCCATAGCGCGCCAGGTGCAAGGGGCGCCGCACACGCGGGCTGCCGGGCCAGAAGCGCTGGGTGAACAGCGGCACCAGGATGCCGAGCAGCAGGCCGAACAGCACATGGGCCAGGGACACGGTGTTGAACAGCAGCAGCCAGAGGATGAGCAGCAACAGGCTGAGCAGGGGATGGGGCAGCCAGCGGCGTGGAGCGATCATGGAAGTTCCTCCAGGCCAATGGTCAGGCGCGGGATGTCGCGCTCGCCGAGCACGGCGTGAATATAGCCCGCCGGGGCATACAGCTGCGCGGCGGTGGCCTGGGTGTAGCGGTGGACGGGTTCGGCGAACAGGCTGAGCAGTGGCGCGGAGGCCAGCAACAGCACCACACCGGCCAGCCGCAGGCGGTCGGCGCGCGGCGCCACCGGGGTGATGTCCAGGGTGTTCCAGAACAGCTGGCTGCCGGCGCGGCTCAGCGTGATCAAGGCCAGCAGGCCACTACCCAGCACGATGGCCCACAGCCAGATCCATTGCGTACCCGGTGTCACCGAGGACAGCAGCAGCAGCTTGCCGATGAAGCCCGACAGCGGTGGCATGCCCACTACCGCCACGGCCGCGAGGAAGAACAGGCTGCCGAGCAGGGCCGGTTGGCTGACTGGCGCGGCGGGATGCAGCTGATCGCCTTCGGCGCCGCGTTGAGTGCGGATCAGGCCGGCCAGTAGGAACAGGCCGCCGGCCATCAGGGTGGAGTGCAACAGGTAATAGAGGGAGGCGGCCAGGGCGGCGCTGTTGTTGAGGGCGAAGCCGGCCAGCAGGGTGCCCACCGAGACCACCACCAGGTAGGCAATGAGGGTGCGCAGCTCGCGCGCCGCCAGGGCGCCCAGGGCGCCGAGTACCAGGGTGGCGAGCGCCAGCGGCCAGAGCCAGGCCAGCGCCGCGTCGGCGAGCAGCCCCGCCTGGGCACCGAAGATCAGGCTGTACACCCGCACGATGGAATAGACCCCCACCTTGGTCATGATGGCGAACAGCGCCGCCACCGGCGCGCTGGCGGCGCTGTAGGCGCGTGGCAGCCAGAAATACAGGGGCAACAGTGCCGCCTTCAGTGCGAACACCACCAGCAGCAGCAGGCCGGCGGCGCGCAATAAGGGCGCGTCCGCCGGGCCGGCGGCGGCCACGCGCACCGCCAGGTCGGCCATGTTGAGGGTGCCGGTGATGCCGTAGAGGGTGCCGACGGCGAGCAGGAACAGGCCGGAACCCACCAGGTTGAGGATCACGTAGTGCAGGCCTGCGCGGCTGCGCGCCGGTCCCGCGCCGTGCAGCAACAGCGCATAGGAGGCGATCAGCAGCACCTCGAAGAACACGAACAGGTTGAACAGGTCGCCGGTGAGGAAGGCGCCGTTCAGGCCCATGAGCTGGAACTGGAACAGGGCGTGAAAATTCGGTCCGGTATTGTCATCGCCATGACTGGCGTACAGCAGCGCCGGCAGGCTCAGCAGGGCAGTGAGCACCAGCATGAGGGCGGACAGGCGATCCAGCACCAGCACGATGCCGAAGGGCGCCACCCAGTCCCCCAGGACGTAGACCCCATAGGCCCCGCTGTACACCTGTTGCAGCAACAGCAGGCCGAGGGGCAGCAGGGCGGCGGTGGCGGCCAGCGAGACGCCCCGTTTCCAGGCCAGGCTGCGCTGGCTGCCGAACATCAGTACCAGCGCCGTCAGCAGGGGCAGCAGGACCGGCAGGATGATGGTGTGCGTCATGCCCCAGGCCCCCGCGGATCCGCGTTGCCGTCCACATGATCACTGTGCAGTTCACCCCGCGCGCGCAGCGCCAGGCTGACCACGAAGGCGGTCATGGCAAAGCCGATGACAATGGCGGTCAACACCAGGGCCTGGGGCAGGGGATCGGTGTACTGGCCGTCACCGACACCGATCACCGCGGGTTGGGTCTGACCCAGTCGGCCCATGACGAACAGGAACAGGTTGACCGCATAGGACAGCAGGGTCAGGCCCATGATCACCGGGAAGGTGCGTGCGCGCAGCAGCAGGTAGATGCCACAGGCGGTCAACAGGCCGATCATGATCGCGACCAGCAGTTCCATTACTCGGTCTCCTCGTGGGGTTGGCTCACCAGGGTAAGCTTGCCCAGGTTGGCCAGGATCAACAGTGTGCTGCCCACCACGGTCAGATACACGCCCACATCGAAGACCATGGCGCTGGCCAGCTCGAACTTGCCCAGCAGCGGCAGGTGTATGTACTCGAAGGTGGAGGTCAGGAAGGGGTGGGCGAACCACCAGCTGGCCACGCCGGTCAGCGTGGCGATCAGCACGCCGCTGGCGGTCAGCTTGATGTAGTCGAAGGGCAGCCGCTCGCGGGTCCAGACCACGCCGCTGGCCACGTATTGCAGGATCAGCGCCACCGCCGTGACCAGGCCGGCGATGAAGCCGCCACCGGGCAGGTTGTGGCCGCGCAGAAGAATATAGAGGGACACCACCAGGGCCAGTGGCAGCAGCGGCCGGGACACGGCGCTGAGGATCAGGGGATGGCGGTCCTCCGCCCAGGGGCGGCCCTCGCCGTCGGCGCTGGGCGAAGGCAGGCGCAGGCCCCGCAGAAGCGCATAGATGCCGAATGCAGCGATGGCCAGTACGGTGATCTCGCCCAGGGTGTCGAAGCCGCGAAAATCCACCAGGATGACGTTCACCACGTTGCTGCCGCCGCCGCCGGGTACGCTCTGTTCCAGGAAGTAGCCGCTGATAGTCTCGAGGGGACGGGTGAGCACGCCCCACGCCAGCGCCGCCACGGACAGTCCGGCGCCGCCGGCGAGCAGGCCGTCGCGCCAGCGCCGTGCGGCGGAGGACTCCGCCGGGCTGTGTTGCGGCAGGAAATACAGGGCCAGCATGAGCAGGAGGATGGTGACCATCTCCACCGACAACTGGGTCAGCGCCAGGTCCGGCGCGGAGAAGCGCACGAAGGCCACTGACACCACCAGGCCCACGACACTCAGGGCGAGCACCAGGGCACCGCTCAGGGTCACGCCGTCCACGGCATCCATCGGCACCGGTCCGGTGAGCGGCAGGCCCCACAGGCTGGTGCCGATCACGACCAGCATGCTGGCCACCAGCAGCATCGCATAGCGCTGCAGGGAACCGTTTTCCAGCCACGCGGTGAGCCAGTGGGAAGCGTCGACGGTACGGGCCAGGCCGCACTCGAACCATGCCTTGGCATCGCAGATCGGGAAGATCCGGTCATGCAGGGCGAACAGCCGGAAGCGCAGCAGGTAGAGAATCACGCCACCGACGAGGGCGATCAGGCTCATGAGCAGCGGCAGGGTGAAGCCGTGCCAGATGGCCAGGCTGTAGTAGGGCAACTCGGCACCCACGGTGCTGGTGGCGGCGGCGGTCAGCAAGGGCGCCACCGTCCAGGCGGGCAACATGCCCACCAGCAGGCACAGGGCCACCAGCACTTCCACCGGTACCTTCATGTAGCGCGGCGGCTCGTGGGGCGTGCGCGTGATGTCCTTGGGGCCGGTGCCGAAGAACACATCGTGGATGAAGCGCACCGAGTAGGCCACGGAGAGGAGCGCCGCCAGCGTGGCCAGCAGCGGCAGCAGCCAGCTCCATTCCCCCATCCAGCCGGCGTGCAGGGTCTCGGCGAAGAACATCTCCTTGCTGAGGAAGCCGTTGAACAGCGGCACCCCGGCCATGGAGGCCGCCGCCACCATGGCCAGCGTGGCGGTGTGCGGCATGTAGCGCCACAGGCCGCCCAGGCGGCGCATGTCGCGGGTACCGGTCTCGTGGTCGATAATGCCCGCCGCCATGAATAGCGAGGCCTTGAAGGTGGCGTGGTTGATGATGTGGAACACGCCGGCCACGGCGGCCAGTGGCGTGCCGATGCCGAACAGCAGGGTGATCAGGCCCAGGTGGCTGACGGTCGAATAGGCCAGCAGGCCCTTGAGGTCGTGCTTGAACAGGGCATGGTAGGCGCCCAGCAGCACGGTGGCGGTACCGGTGCCGGTCACCAGGAAGAACCACAGCTCGGTGCCGGACAGGGCCGGGAACAGTCGTGCCAGCAGGAACACGCCGGCCTTCACCATGGTGGCCGAGTGCAGGTAGGCACTCACCGGCGTGGGTGCGGCCATGGCGTGGGGCAGCCAGAAATGGAAGGGAAACTGCGCCGATTTGGTGAAGGCGCCGAGCAGGATCAGCACCAGGGTGACCGGGTACAGGGCATGGGCCTGGATCCGCTCTGCCGAGGCCAGCACCACCGAGAGTTCATAGCCGCCGACGATGCCCATGGGGTCGTGCTCTGACAGGTAGTAGCGGGCGTAGAGGATGATCAACAGGCCGATGCCGAGGATCAGCAGGGCGAACAGCAGGCCCAGGCCATCGAGGCGCAGGGCGAAGTTCAGGCCCAGGGCCGGCAACCAGGGCTGAGTGAACACCAGGGTCTCGCCGGCGAATACCGCCGGGCTGTGGTAGAGCAGGATGGCCAGCGCCGTACCGGCGAGCAGGCCTGCCGACCAGGCACAGGCCGTGCGCCCCAGGCGGATGAACAGGGGTGGCAGCAGGGCCCCCAGCAGGGGCAGGAAAATGATCAGACTGAGGGTCATGGATGTCGTGACTGGGTCCGCTTAAACCGTTATTTTCGCACGGGTTTTTTGCTTCGGGTTGGACGGCGAAGGGCTAACTATACCGGGAATCATTTGTCGGCGACAGGCGCCGCGAAGCCCATTGTCCGCGGCACCCCTAGTCGGGTGCCGCGCAGCGAAATCCGGGGCTGTTCCACCAGGTCATTGCCGCGCCAATCGGCAACGGAAATCGCCAGCATGCTCATACCAGGCCGAGCAGCAGCACCAGGCAGAGGGCAATGGCCAGGCCGAGGATCCCGAAGCGGCGCCAGGGACGCAGGCTGGCCTCCAGGCGTTCGCCCAACTCGGGTCCGGTCAGCCGTTGCAGCTGCTGCCGACAAGGATCCCGCAAGCGTCGCCAGCGCCGGGTGAAGCCCAGATGGGTCAGGGCGCGGCTGCGGCGCCAGCCTCGCTTCAGGAGCCTTTCGAGGGGAATGAGGATGTCGCCGGAAGGCACGGCCAGTGGCAGGGTGCGGAACACGCGGCTGGCCCACAGGGCCAGTAGCGCAGCGGCCAACAGTGGCCAGGTGGCGGACCAGAGTGCCGCCGGGGTCCGCAAGGCGGCCGCATCGACCGCCAGCAGCCAGGGGCCGAGCAGGGCGACCAGCAGGGCCAGCAGCCAGGGCAGCAACAGGCCCGGCGGTGGTCGTTGCGCCGTGCCCGCGCGGTTGCGCAGCTGCCAGAGAAAGCGCGCCATGAGCAGGCTGGTGCCGACACTGGCCAGGGCCAGCAGCCAGGATGGCGAACAGCGCCGGGCCGGCCGCGTCCGGGTGGACCAGGCCCAGCCCCAGGGCGACGCCGATCAGGCCCATCTGGCTGATGCTGGAATAGGCCAGGATCACCCGCGGCGCCCGCTGCAGCAGACCGACCGCCACGCCATAGAATGCCGCCACCAGTCCCAGCACGATGAGCGACGCGCCCCAGCCGGGCAGGGCCTCCACGCCCAGCGGCAGGAAACGCAGCCAGCCCAGCAGCCCCGCCTTGATCATGGCCGAGGCCAGCACCGCCGCGCCTGGTGCCGGAGTGGCGCCGTAGGCCAGGGGCAGGCTCATGTGCAGGCCCAGCAGACCGGCCTTGACGCCGAAGCCCACCAGCAGCAGGGCGATGATGAGATCCCGCTGCGGCGCGGCGGCCACGCTGGCCGGGGCCATGGCGAGGTCGGCACCGCCATTGGCGACGGTCAGCCACAGGGCCACCAGCAGGGCCGCTTCACCCAGCACCGCCAGCACCAGGTAGGCCCGGGCGGCGTGGCGGGCGGCGGGG
>JAIVHA010000010.1:17181-26832 GCA_020201295.1 Lysobacteraceae bacterium
TGCGGATCGGTGGCCATCCAGGCACGGGCGTAGAGGGCGGCGCACAGCCAGGCCAGGGCGCTGAACAACAGGAATACCCGGCCCGTGGTATCCAGGCCGAGACGCAGGCCGAGCAGCCAGTGATCAAGTTGCAGGCGGTCAGTGGGCAGGGTTACAGCCGCTACCAGGGCCGGCAGCAGTGCCAGTGGCGCAAGGGTTGGCACCCAGGCGCGGGTGCGGCGCGGGACCATCAATAAGGCCAGGGCCAGGGGCAGGCCGGGCACCAGCAGGATCCAGGGACTCACCGCACGTACTCCCGCAGGGTGATGATGCGCGCCCATTCCAGGGGGCTGATGGCCAGCGCCGCGAACAGGCCGACGGCCAGGGTGAGGGCGGCGGTGACCAGCGGCGGCAGCAGCAGCCAGGCGCTGGTCTCCAGGCGGCCCCGTGCCCGTTCCTCGGGCCAGGGCCCCTGCTGGGGCTTGAACCAGGCCGCGTGGAGGATGGGCAGGAAATAGGCGGCATTGAGCAGAGTGCTGGCCACCAGCACCAGCAGCACCCAGTCCATACCGGAATTCAGGGCGCCGAGGCCGAGATACCATTTGCTGATGAAGCCGGCCATGGGCGGCACGCCGATCATGCCGAAGGCAGCGATGGTGAAGGCCGTCATGGTCCAGGGCATGCGCCGGCCGACGCCGTTCATCTCACTCACGCGATGGATGTGCAAGGTCTCGGCCAGGTTGCCGGCGCAGAAAAACAGGGTGATCTTCATGATGCCCTGGTGCACCAGGTGTACCAGTCCGCCAATGGTCCCGATCGGCCCGAACAGGCTGGTGCCGAGCACGATGTAGGACACCTGGCTGACGGTGGAGTAGGCGAGACGTTTTTTCAGGTCGTTCTGGGTCAGGGCGCGCAGCGAGCCGTAGAGGATGGTGATGGACGCCACCACCGCCAGCGGCAGCAGCAGATCGAGGTCGGCGGCGAACTCGATACCGTAGACTTCATAGACCACGCGCACGATGCCGAAGGCGCCGGCCTTCACCACGGCCACGGCGTGCAGCAAGGCACTCACCGGCGCCGGCGCCACCATGGCCACCGGCAGCCAGCCGTGCAGCGGCACCAGCGCCGCCTTCACGCCCAGGCCGGCGATGAGCAGGATGAAGATGATGATCAGCTCACCATGCAGGGCGGGATCCAGGTCCGCGAGTGCACCGCCATGGACGAACTCCACGTTGCCCGCCAGACCGTGCAGCCAGATGATGCCGACCAGCAGCACCGCGCCACCGGACAGGGTGTAGCCCAGGTACAGCTTGCCGGCGCGCAGTGCCTGCGTGCTGCCGCGGTGTACCACCAGCGGGTAGGTGGACAGGGTCAGCAGTTCATAGAACAGGAAGAAGGTGAACAGGTTGCCCGCCAGGGCGAGGCCCATGGTGGCGGTGACACACAGGCTGAAGAAACCGAAGAAGCGCGAGCGGTGCGGCGAGCCTTCCAGATAGCCGATGGCGTAGATCGTAGTGAACAGCCACAGTGCTGCGGACAGGGTGACCAGCAGCATGGCCAGGGCATCGGCGCGCAGCAAGAAGTCGATACCGGGCATGAGGGTGTAGCGGGCCTCGTATTGCTGACCCAGGTAGACACCCCATAGCATTACGGACACCAGTCCCAGCTTGATGAGCGCACCGGCCAGGTTGAGGCTGGAACGCAGGCGCTGGCTGGTCTCCGGCAGGGCGAAGATGACCAGGCCGGTGACCAGGGAACTGGCCAGCACCAGCAGGGGCAGCCAGGCGCCGCCGCTCATGGCGTCACCCCGGCGAAAGGCGCACCCACGCGCAGCAGGGTCAGGGTGCCGTTGGCCCACAGCCCCAGTCCCAGGGCCACCAGGGACAGCAGGAAGGCGCTGCCCACCAGCATGGCCGGAGGCCGGCGGAAGCTGGCGTCCTCCGGGGTCGGCAGGAAGGCCTGGCGCAGCACCCGGAACAGGTAGGCGGCGCTGAGCAGCCCGCCGAGCATCATCACCAGGATCCACCACCACTGGCCGCTGGCCAGCGCCGCTTCCAGCAGCAGCCATTTGGCGACGAAGCCGCCCGAGGGCGGCAGGCCCATGAGGGATACGGAGGCCAGGGCGAAGGTGAAGATGCCCAGGGGCAGTTGCTGGCCGATGCCGCCGAGGCGGGAGATCTCGCCATGGCCGGCGGCGAACACCATGGCGCCGGCCACCAGGAACATGGCCGCCTTGGCGAAGGCATGGGACAGGGCGTGGTAGACACCGCCGTTCCAGGCCGCCTCGGCGCCGGGCGCGAAGCTCGCCAACGGAAACAACAGGAACAGGTAGCCGACCTGCGCCACGGTGGAGTAGGCCACCAGCATCTTGAGTTCGCGCTGCTGCAGGGCCAGCCAGGAGCCCCACAGGATGGCGCCGGCGCCGAGCAGGCCGATGAACTGCGCAGCCGGGAGGTTGATGGCGGGCGCGAACAGCTCGAACCAGAGGCGTAGCAGCAAATAGAAGGAGGCCTTGATCACCAGCGCCGAGAGCAGGGCACTGACCGGCGCCGGCGCCCCGCCATGGGCCGGCGGCAGCCAGAAGTACAGGGGAAAGAGCGCGGTCTTGATGGCCAGGCCGAGGGTCATCAGGGCGATCACCAGCCAGGCCAACGGTCCTGGCTGTAGTAGGCCGGTGAGTTGTGCCAGGGCCAGCGTGCCATGGGCACCATAGACCAGCGCCACACCCAGCAGGTAGAGCAGAGAACCGAGCAGGGCCGCCAGCAGGTAGCGCAGCGCGGCGGCGAGGGCCGCGCTGCCGCTGCTCAGCGCCACCAGGCCCACCGCCGCCAGTCCCAGCAGCTCCAGGGTGACGTAGAGATTGAACAGGTCGGCGGACAGGTACAGGGCGTTCATGGCGCCGATGAGAAAACCGGTCAGCGGCCAGAAGCCGGTGGCGCGGCCATCGTCCCGGAAATAGGCGCGGCTGTAGAAGACGACTGCCAGGCCAATGGCGGCGGTCATCAGCAGCATCAATGCCGTCAGGCCATCGGCGTACAGCTCGATGCCCAGGGGCGCGCCCCAGCCGCCCAGGGCATGCTGCTGTGGCCCTTCGCGCAGTACTTGCAGCGCCAGGCCGGTGGCGGCCAGCAGGCCGAGGCCGAACACCGGTACGACGAGCCGTTCCGCCAGCCGCGCGCCGAACTGGAAGGCCAGCAGCGCGAACACCAGCGGCACTCCGAGCAGCCAGGGGATCCAGTCCAGCGCTGCCACCCAGTTCAGCACTGGGCTCATGGATCGTCACCCTCGCCGGGCAGGGTGGCGCGACCCGTTTCCACATACAGCTGGCGCACCAGCATGAGGGCAAAGGCCGTGGCGCTGACCGCCACCACGATGCCCGTGAGCACCAGGGCATGGGGCACGGGATCCACCTGGCCGCCGCGCTGCGCCAGGCCCACCAGCACCAGGAAGCAACCGCTGCCCATCAGGTTGAAGGCCAGCACCTTGCGCAGCAGATGGGTGTGCAGCAGCAGGCCGTACAGGCCCAGGCAGAACAGCAGGGCACCGGTGATGGCATAGAGCAGTCCGGGGGTCATTCGCCCGACCCTTCGCCGTGTTCGGGCGGTGAAGGAGCGCCGACGAACAGGCTCACCAGGATAAGGGCGATGGACAGGGTGAGGCTGGCCTCGATCAGCAGGATGAGACCGCCAGCCTGTTGCGGTGGATAGGCGAGCAGTTCGTGCCCGCCAGTGGTCACCCCCAGGGCGATGGCAAGAAAGACGGCGAAACCCAGCAACAGGCCGGCGCGCACGCCGAAGCCGGGGGGCAGCAGGGCCGGCAACCGGCCGGACAAGCGCAACAGCACCCCGGCAGCGGCCAGCAGGGCGCCGGCCTGGAAGGCGCCCCCCGGCTGGTGAGCACCGGCCCACAGCAGGTAGCCGGCCACCAGCACCATGAGCGGCACGGCCAGCTGGGTGAGGGCACCGAGCACCGCGCCGGCGGGTGGCGTGGTGACCTGTTCTTGCCCGGCTGCCTGGCGTACCGCCAACACTTCAGCCCGACCTCTCCCGGTAAACCCAACAAGGTCCACACCAGCACCCCGGCCAGGGCCAGGCAACCGAGCACGAGCAGCACCCGTTGCATCAGTCTGTCCCTCGCTTGCGGCGCGGCGCGCGCAGGTGTCCCACGGCATCGAGCAGCAGGGCGCCGGTGAGCCCGGCGCCGATGGCGGCCTCGGCCAGGGCGATATCGGGTGCCTGCAGTCGTACCCAGGCCAGGGCCATGAGCAGGCCGAACACGATGAACAGCACCACTGCCTTGAACAGGTCGCGGCTGGCCAGCACCTGCCAGGCGACCCAGAGCAGGGTGACGGCGATCAGGCTGTCATAGAGCCAGGGCAGCCAGTTCATGGTCGATCCTCAGGGCACTGCCAGGGTGTGATACCGTGGTGGCGCGCGTTGCGGGCGACCAGGTAGCTCGCGGTGGCGGTGGCGAGCAAGGCCAGGGCCCAGATCAGGCCCAGCTTGAAGACGATGGCGACGCTGTCGGCGCGCAGCATCAGGGCCACCACCACACAGCCGAGGCCGAGGTTGTCCACCTTGGTGAGGGCGTGCAGGCGGGTGTATACGTCGGGGAAGCGCAGCAGGCCCACGGTGCCGGCGAGAAAGAAGAAGCCGCCGGCGGCGAGCAGCACCGTGCCCAGCAGGTCCGGGAGACTCATGCATCCCCCTCCGGCTTGCGATACCAGACGCGTTTGACGAAGGCCACGGTGGCCAATGCCGCCAGCAGGGCGAACACCAGCGCCACGTCACGCAGGGCAGGCACGCCCTGCGCCTCGGCGAGCAGCAGCAGGATGGCCACCCCCGTGGTGCCGAACAGCTGCGCCGCCAGCATGCGGTCGGCGGCCGTGGGGCCGCGCAGGATGCGCAGCAGGCCGGCGGCGACGTTGAGCATCAGGAACACGGCAAGTGCGAGATAGAGCTGTTCCATAAGAACCCTATTATTCGGCCACGGAATCCACGGAAAAACACGGAATAAACATAGAAACCCCCTGGCTACTTCATTAGATCGTCATTGCGAGCGAAGCGAAGCAATCTCTATATTGCTGATCTGCCATAGAGGGAGATTGCTTCGCTTCGCTCGCAATGACGGATGATTTAAATGTCCCTTAATCATATTTTCCGTGTCTTTCCGTGGATTCCGTGGCCATGAATATAATCCGTCCGGATTTATTCCCGCAGTGTCAGCCCGAACAGGTCCGCGACCCGAACCTCCACCTGGCGCAGGTCCGCTTCGACGGGCAGGTGCGCATCCAGTACATGCAGACACAGACAATCGTCACGCAGTTCCGTGCTCAGGGTGCCGGGTAGCAGGCTCATGGTGTCGGCGAGGAACACCCGCGCCGGACCCGCGGGCAGCTGCAGGCGGTATTCCTGCAGCGCCGGCGCCAGCCGCATGCGCGGGCGCAGGGCGCGCAGGGCCACATCGAGGCCGGCACGCAGGGACTGTACCAGGAAGAATGCGGCGAAGCGCAGCATGCCAGCGGGACGCAGGCTCAGCCTGCCTTGTGGTTGCAGCCAGAGGCTGGCAAGGAGGGCCAGGAGGATGGTGGGCACACCGATCGCCCAGCCGCCAGCACCCTCGGTTACGGACCACCACAGCAGGGTGAAGAACGAAGTACGCAGCAGGAGTGTGTGCATACCATTAGATTGGCATAAAAACCATTTTGATGCACAGCACAGCCGATGGGCTGGCCCGTAGCCGGCCAGTGGGCTTCACCGGGTAGAAGGCCTGTTACGATACGCCAGGCGGTAGAGCGCCGGCAAAACCAGCAAGGTAAGCAAGGTCGAAGAGATGATGCCGCCGATCACCACGGTGGCCAGCGGGCGCTGTACCTCGGCGCCGGTGCCGACATTCAGGGCCATGGGCACAAAACCGAGGCTTGCCACCAGCGCGGTCATCAGCACGGGACGCAGCCTCCTCAAAGCGCCCTGGATGATGGCCGGTTCCAGTGCCATGCCCTTTTCCCGCAAGTCGCGGATGAAGGACAGCATTACCACGCCATTGAGCACGGCCACGCCGGACAGCGCGATAAAACCGACCCCGGCCGAGATCGACAGTGGCAGATCGCGCAAGGCCAGCGCGGCGATTCCGCCCGTGAGTGCGAGCGGGACCCCGGTGAACACCAGCGCGGCGTCCCTGCCCGAGTTGAAGGCCATGAACAGCAGGCCGAAGATGATCAGCAGCGTCATGGGTACGACGATCGAGAGCCGCCTGGCCGCGGAAATCAGCTGTTCGAAAGTGCCGCCGTAATCGACCCAGTAGCCTGCCGGCAGTTCGACCTGCTCGCGCACCGCATTCCGTACTTCGTCGACGAAACTCCCCAGGTCGCGCCCGCGCACATTGGCAGTCACCACTACGCGGCGCTTGCCGTTTTCCCGGCTGATCTGGTTGGGGCCTTCGGTGAAGGCGATGTGGGCAAGCTCGCCCAGGGGGATGCTGCGGGGGGTAACGGCCACAAGGCCCAGTGCATCGGCATCGCCCTCGACCTCGCGTCCTGTATCTGCAGGCAAGGTGATGGGCAGACGTTCCAGCGCCTCCAGATCGGTCCGCAGACGCTCGGGCAGTCGCACCACCAGGTCAAAACGGCGATCACCCTCGAATATCTGGCCGACCGTTGCGCCACCCATGGCGATGCGCAGGGTTTCTTGCACCGCCGCGACATCCAGGCCGTATTCGGCCAGTCGATCGCGCCTGGGGGTGATCGTGAGCATGGGCAGTCCGGTAGCCTGTTCGACACCGACGTCCGCCGCGCCCGCAACCTGCGATACCGCCGCTTCGACGCGATCGGCCAGGCTGACCAGGGTGTCGAAGTCATCGCCATAGACCTTCACTGCCAGGTCGGCGCGCACCCCGGCGATGAGTTCGTTGAAGCGCATCTCGATCGGCTGTGTGAATTCGTAGTTATTGCCGGGGATGCTGCGCGCCACGCTTTCCAGTTCCGCCACCAGTCGGGATTTGGGTTTGCGGGGATCCGGCCATTCGGCACGTGGCTTCATCATCACGAAGGTGTCGGCGACATTCGGCGGCATGGGGTCGGTGGCGACCTCGCCGGTGCCGATCTTGGCGAAAACATGGGAGACCTCCGGGAATTCCCTCAGTCGTGCCTCCAGCGCCGTCTGCATCCCTACTGCCTGGGTCAGGCTGGTGCCCGGGATGCGCAAGGCATGCACCGCCATGTCGCCCTCGTCGAGACTGGGCATGAATTCCGCGCCCATGCGGGTGGCATGGACAGCGGATATCAGGACCAGCACGGCGGCCAGCGCGACCACCGGCCAGCGATAGGCGAGCGCACCGCGCAGCACCGGTTCGTAAACACGGCGCAGGCCACCCATGACGATGTTGTCCGTATCCTTTACCCGGCCGCTCACGAACAGGGCCACCGCCGCGGGCACGGCGGTCACCGACAGGATCAGTGCCGAGAGTAGCGCGGTGATCACCGTGAAGGCCATGGGATGGAACATCTTGCCCTCCACGCCGGTGAGGGCGAAGATCGGGATGTACACGATCATGATGATCAGCACCCCGAAAACGCTTGGGCGGATCACTTCCACCGTCGCCTCGCGTACGATACGCAGTCGCTCCTTCAGATCCGGCAGCGAACCGTGCATGCGCTGGTAGGCGCCGAGTTGATACAGGCAGTTCTCGACGATGATGACGGCGCCATCGACGATCAGGCCGAAGTCCAGCGCACCGAGACTCATCAGGTTCCCCGATACCTGCGACTCGACCATGCCGGTTATGGTCATGAGCATCGCCACCGGGATCACCGCCGCCGTGACCAGCGCCGCGCGCCAGTTGCCAAGCAACAGGAACAGCACGGCGATCACCAGCAGCGCGCCCTCGGCAAGGTTCTTCTGTACCGTGGCGATGGTCTTGTCGACCAGGGTCGTGCGATCGTATAGCGGGTTGAGTTCCACCCCTTCGGGGAGCGAGGGTTTTATGGACTCCAGCCTGTCGGCGGAGGCGCGCGCCACCACCCGGCTGTTTTCCCCTATTAGCATGAAGACCGTTCCCAGCACCACCTCCTGGCCATCCTGGGTCGCAGCGCCGGTACGCAGTTCATGGCCCAGAGTGACCTCGGCGACATCGTCCAGCCGTATGGGCACGCCGTCACGCCTGGCAACCGCGATATCGCGAATCTCATCCAGATCGGCAAGCTGGCCCGGGGAGCGGATCAGGTATTGCGCACCGAAACGCTCGATATAGCCGGCGCCGGTATTGAGATTGTTGCGCGCCAGTGCCGACATCAGGTCCTGCAGGGTCAGGTCGAAGGCCAGCAAGCGATCCGGATCAGGCAATACATGAAACTGCTTGGTGTAGCCGCCGATGGTATTGACCTCGACCACGCCGGGGGTCTGGCGCAACTGCGGGCGCACGATCCAGTCCTGTACCGTGCGCAGATCCATCGCCGAGATACCCGAATCACGGGCCGCGGATACTGTGTACATGAAGATCTCGCCCAGGCCCGTGGCGATCGGACCCATGGCCGGTTCGATGCCCTCCGGAAGCCTTCCCCTGACCTCCAGCAGGCGCTCGCTGATAAGTTGTCGCGCCCAGTAGATATCGGTGCCATCCTTGAACACGATCGTGACCTGCGACAACCCATAACGGGAGATCGAGCGGGTCTCGGCCAGCCGCGGCAGACCCGCCATGGCGGTCTCGATGGGGAAGGTGATGCGCTGCTCGGCCTCCAGCGGCGAATAACCTGGCGCCTCGGCATTGATCTGCACCTGGACATTGGTGATGTCCGGCACTGCATCGATGGCCAGGCGATTGAAATTGTAGGCGCCCAGTACGGCGATACCCAGCGTGATGATCAGCACCAGCCAGCGATGCGCCAGCGAGGCGGTAATGATTTGGTTCAGCATGACGGCGGTCCTCAGTGGTCGTGGCTGGCGCCGGACTTCTCGATGTCCGCCTTGATCAGGTAGCTGTTGCCGGTGACGTATTCGCTGCCGGGCTCGAGGCCGCCGAGCACCTCGGCCCATTCGCTGTTCTGCCGCCCGAGCTCCAGCATGCGTACTTCATAGATTTCTCCGAAGCGCGCGAATGCCACCTGGAAATCACGGAAGCGCTGCATGGCCGACTGGCGCACGGCCAATGCCACCGGATGCTCCGCGACCGTGACCCGGCCACGCACGAACTGGCCCGGGCGCAACTGCCCTTCGGCATTGTCCAGGATCACGCGTGCCTGCACGCTCTGGCTGGCGTGCAGGGCAAGCGGGGATACCCAGTCGATGCGGCCATGCAAGCGCGCACCGTCCAGGGTTTCGAGCGTGACGGGTTGCCCGGCCCTGATCAGGCGGGTGTGGCGTGCGAAGACATCCAGCTGCACCCACACCTGGGATGTGTCGGCAATCAGGAACAGCGGTTCATCGCCTGTGACCATCCCCGACTGGATAGTACGCTGCACGATCACGCCATCGATGGGCGCCTGGACGCCGTAGGTCCGCAGACTCTCGTTGCTTTCGATCCGTGCCAACACCGCCCCCGCACGCACACGCTCATCCAGTTGCGCCTCGATGCCCTGCACCACGCCCGGGAATCGTGCTCTTACCTTCGCCAGGCGCGCAGGGTCGATCTGGACACGGCCGGTCAGCGCCACCGATTCCTCGAGGGTGACGGGCCCCG
>JAIVHA010000109.1 GCA_020201295.1 Lysobacteraceae bacterium
CGCTTGTTTTGCCTCCCGCGCCGGGCCGAACCTGACTGCCGGTATTGTTGACACTGTTTCAACGGAGGTTCAGGGCGCGGATTCTGTGCCCGCCGGGCGCTTTGTTGTACCATCCACCAGAGCATGGGGTTGGGTTGGCGCTGGATGTTCTCCTCGTTTCGTTCCAGCCATTGGAAGCACCTTGCCCGGCGTGAGCCCCTGACACTATGTACGAAAAGCATTTTCACCTGGACGAGCGGCCCTTTTCCATCGCCCCGGACCCGCGCTTTCTGTTCATGAGTGCGCGTCATCGCGAGGCCCTGGCCCATTTGCTCTATGGCGTGGGGGAGGGCGGTGGCTTCGTGCAGCTCACTGGCGAGGTGGGTACCGGCAAGACTACCCTGTGCCGTGCCCTGCTGGAGCAGCTGCCGGACAATGTGGATGTGGCCCTGATCCTCAATCCCAAGCTCACGGCCCTGGAGCTGATCGCCACCCTGTGCGACGAACTGCGGGTTCCCTATCCCGCGGGAACCGACAGCATCAAGGCCCTTACCGATGCCCTCAATCGTCACCTGCTGCAGGCCCATGCGGCCGGGCGCCGGACCGTGCTGCTCATCGACGAGGCCCAGAACCTCAGTCCCGAGGTGCTGGAGCAGGTGCGCCTGCTGACCAACCTGGAAACGCAGCGGGAAAAGCTCCTGCAGGTGATCCTGATCGGCCAGCCGGAACTGCGCGACCTGCTGGCCCGGGACGACCTGCGCCAGCTGGCACAGCGCATAACCGCCCGTTATCACCTGGAGCCCATGAACCGGACCGAGACCGAGGCCTATGTCCTGCATCGCCTGCAGGTCGGTGGCGCCGGCGGTACGCTGTTCGGCCGCGGCGCCTTCGACGCCCTGCAGCGCCTCTCCGGGGGGGTGCCGCGCCTGATCAACGTCCTGGCCGACCGTGCCCTGCTGGGTGCCTATGTGGAAAACCGCGAGCAGGTCACCACCCCCGTGCTGCGCCGCGCCGCGCGCGAGGTGCTGCCAGCCGCATCTCCGTCCAGGCCGGCCCCCTGGGGCTGGGCATTGGCTGCCTGCCTGGTGGCAGGCCTGGCGCTGGCCGCCTGGTGGTGGCAGCCCTGGAGAGGGGAAGGGGCTGCGCCCCGCCCGGCCATCGCGGCCGATGTCGAGCCAGGGTCCGATCCGCCGGCCACTGTGCCGACCGTGCCCGCACAGCCGGAAGCGACGCCAACGGCCCGGGAAGAGGTGGAGGCGGACTGGGCGGAACTGGTGGCCGCGGCCACCAGGGCCGGCGAGGACGCGGCCTGGCACGCCCTGCTGGCGCGCTGGGGCGTGGAGGCCCAGGGCGGAACTGGTGCGCAACTGTGCCAGCAGCTGCCGGAACATGAGCTGCACTGCCTGAGCCGCAGCGGTTCCTGGCAGGCCCTGCGCAACGCGGGCCACCCGGCACTGCTCTACCTGGTGGGACCGGAAGGACGCCGCCTCGCGGTGGTACTCCACAGCCTGGATGGCGAGCATGCCACGCTGGGCGCGGGCGACCAGACCTGGCGACTGCCTGTCAGCCGTGTCCAGCAAGCCTGGTTTGGCGACTATGCACTGGTATGGCGGGCCTTGCCGGGGGGCGTCACCCTGTTGCGTGCCGGTGACACGGGGGCGGCGGTGCGCTGGGTGCGGGAACAACTGGACGTGCCGGCGCAGACCACGGACGAGTATTTCGACGACGGCCTGCAGGCCGCCTTGCAGGACTTCCAGCGTTACCACCAGCTGGAGGCCGACGGGGTGGTGGGGCCGCGCACCATCATGCAATTGAACAAGCTGTCACAGGAGCTGGGCATGCCCCGGCTGGTGCGGGACGCGGATTGACGAGGTTTTATGTCCTACATACTCGAGGCATTGAAAAAGGCGGACCAGGAACGCAGCCGTGGCGCGGTGCCCGACCTGCGCGCCGGCCACCGGATGGCGGGCGGGCGGCGGGATTATCGCCGCCTGGCCCTGGTGCTGATCCTGCTGTTCCTGGGGATCCAGGCCCTGCTGCTATTCCTGTACCTGCGTGGATCTCCTTCCGCACCGCCCGCCCCGGTGGCACGGGAAGAACCTCCGCCCTCCCGGATCGTGGCGCCCCCGACCAGTCCGGCGGCGCTTCCCGCGCGGGAAGCGCCTGAGCCGGACCCGACCCCGGCCATCGTGCTGGCACCGCCCTCCGCGCCGACGCCGCGCGTGCAGCAGGTTCCGTCCCCGGTGGGCGGGGAGTCCACCCCGGAAGAAACGCCGGTGTATTCCATCAATCCCTGGCAGCAGGGATCTGCAGCGGTGCAGCAGCTTGCTGTGGGAATCAGCCTGGATGTCCATGTCTATGCCGAACAGCCGGCGCAGCGCTTCGTGCTCATCAATATGAACCGCTACCGTGAGGGGGATCGCCTCAAGGAAGGTGCGGTGTTGGAACGTATCACTCCCGAGGGGGTGGTGCTCTCGTACCAGGGAGAACAATTCCGTTATGACCGACCTTGAAATGACTGCGCGGCCACGTCACAGGCCGGGATGCCTCCTGCTGTGTTTCCTGTTACTGACCGTCTTCGCGTCATCCGCCTGGGCGCAGCAACAGGGGCGGGTGATGGTGGTGTGGGCCGCCGGGGGATCCACGCCGCCCACGG
>JAIVHA010000110.1 GCA_020201295.1 Lysobacteraceae bacterium
GTCTGGGAGTTACCCCTGCAGGACCCCGATGGCCAGCCCCTCAGCGCCAGTATCGGCCTGGTGTCCGGGGTTCCCGCCCCCGACCTCGATCCGCCCGTCTTCATGAGCGCCGTGTCCCGTGCCCTGGCGGATGCCAAGCGTCAGGGTGGGGGTCGTGTGTGTCTGCGGCCCTTGAGGAATGGGGGGTAAATCCTTGCAATTCTGGCGGTTTTAGGGTACCCAGGGAGTTCTGCAACAGGCTGGATGTCGGTTATGAACTTCGTCAAGGCGCATGGCCATGAGGATCCACGAATACAGGCACTGGAATTGCAACTCGCCCTGCGCGAGTACGAAATCCGCCTGCTCAAGGAAACCGCCGATGCCCTTACCGGTGAGCTGAATCTGGATCGGTTGCTGGCCCTGGTGACGGATCGGGCCCGCGAGCTGATCCAGGCGGAAACGGTGCTGATTCCCATCCTGGATGAATCCTGCCAGACCTATACCTACCGTGCCGGCTCCGGCAAGCACAGCGAGGAAATCATCGGCGAGACCCTGCCCCTGGAATTCGGCATCTGCGGCTGGGTGTGGCGCAACCATCGTGCCTGGTGGCGGGGTGTGCTGGAGGATCTGGCACCCGAGGAACGCAACCGCTGGGAACACGAGGCCGGCACCCTGATCATGGTGCCCCTGTTCGGCAAGAAACATTTCCTGGGTGGCATTGCCGGCATGAACAAGCGCGGGGGTGAAACCTTCGACCAACGCGACCTGGACCTGCTTACCATGTTCGGCAGCCAGGTCAGTATCGCCATCGAGAATGCCGTTACCTTCGAGGCACTGGAGGCGGAAAAACACAGGGCCGAGCAATACCAGGAGGAACTGCATAGCCTCAACCAGGAACTGGTGGCCGTCAATGCAGACCTGGAACACATGGCCTTGTATGACAGCCTTACCGGCCTGGCCAATCGTTACCTGGTCCAGGATCGCTTGCAGCAGGCGATCTTTCATGCCGAACGGGAAGGTGAATCCCTGGCAATCCTGGTAGTGGATCTGGATCGATTCAAGGATCTCAACGACACCCTGGGCCACAATGTCGGTGACCAGTTGCTGAAGGAGGTGGGTATCCGCTTCCAGAACAAACTGCGTCATGCGGATACCATCGGTCGCCTGGGTGGGGATGAGTACGCCGTGCTGCTGCCCAGGGCCGGTGTCGAGACCGCCACCCTGGTGGTGGAACATCTGCTGCAGGCCCTGCAATTCCCAGTAGAGCTGGAAAGCGGCAGTTACGTGGTATCGGCCAGTATCGGCATTGCCCTGTATCCCGAGCATGGTGATGATATGCAGAGCCTGCTGCGGCGGGCGGACGTGGCCATGTACGTGGCCAAGCGGGCGAATCAGGACTGGTTTCTCTATGATCCGCAGCAGGATGAACACACGCCCCGTCACCTGGCCCTGATGGCCGACCTGCATGGCGCGCTCGAACGCGGCCAGATGCAGCTGCATTACCAACCGATACTGGACCTGGCCTCCGATCGCATCATCGGCGTCGAGGCCCTGATGCGCTGGCAACATCCCGAGCAGGGTGCTATTGCCCCGGACCTGTTCATCCCCGCCCTGGAGCAGAGTGGCCTGATCCGCCGCTTTACCGCCTGGCTGCTGGACGAGGCCATCCGCCAGTGCGCGGCCTGGCAGGACATGGGCCTGGAACTCGGCATGGCGGTCAACCTCTCCATGTACAACCTGCGCGACAGCCAGTTGCCCGCCCAGCTGGCCATGTTGCAGAAGAGGTGGAAGCCGCCCGTGGGGGGCCTGATGATGGAGGTTACCGAAAGTGCGGTGATGAATGATCCCCATCACGTATCGGATGTGCTGGACACACTGACGGCATGGGGGATCCGCTTTTCCATTGATGATTTCGGTACCGGCTATTCCTCCCTGAGCCATCTCAAGCGTCTGCCGGTCAGTGAACTGAAGATCGACAAGTCCTTTGTCAAGGACATGACCCGGGACCGGGACGACGAGGCCATCGTGCGTTCCACCATCGACCTGGCCCACAATATGGGCCTGCGGGTGGTCGCCGAGGGGGTGGAGTCGGCTGAGGTGCTGGAGCGCCTCCGGGAACTGGGCTGTGACGCGGTGCAGGGCTACTATATCGCCCGGCCCATGCCGGCGCGGGATTTCCTGTCCTTCCTGGAGGGCAGCCCCTGGGGGGTATGCCGCCGCAAGCCTTAACCATTCCGCCTCCGGGCCGCTAGCACGGGGGATCAGCCGGAAGGAATCGCCCCGTGTCAGCCCCCGCCTTGGACACCCTCAAACCCACCGAGCTTCCCGCGCCACCGCAGGAGGCCATACGCCTGGTGCATGCCTGTACCCAGGAAGGAGTGGATGCGCGGGATCTGGGGGACATCATCTGTCGCGATCCCACCCTGGCCGCCGAACTGCTGCGGGTGGCCAATTCCGCCTATTTCGGCTTTGCCAGCGAGATCGCCTCCATCCCCCGGGCCGTGACCGTGATCGGGCAGAAGGCATTGCGCAACCTGGTGCTCTGCCTTGCCATGCGCGATGCCCTGCGCGCCGAGCAGTTGCCCGCCTTTCCCGTGGAACAGTTCTGGGAGGCGGCGCTGCGTCGCGCCGTCTGTGCCCG
>JAIVHA010000145.1 GCA_020201295.1 Lysobacteraceae bacterium
CTGGCGCACGAACTCCGGCTCATGACCATCGACGCACAACTGGATACCCCGCTCCAGGAAGGGATTGGAGATCTCGCGGCCTTCCAGGCCCAGTACGCCTTCCTTGCGGGCGATATTGGCCAGTTCCACCCCCTCGCGGATGAGGGACTGGGGGTCCTCCGGCTTGTGCATGAAGGCCTTCATGGCAATCTTGAAGGCGCTGAAGAAATGGGCCAGGGGGAACTTCATCAGCACCACCATGAACGTGCCCAGCCCGACGATGAGCAGCGAGGGCACATTGAGGAAGATCAGGGCGCTGCCGCCGATGACGATGGCGGTGGTGATGATGCCGAAGGCACCGATGAGGCCGATGAGGGTGGCGAGATCCACTAGCCCGCTCCCCCACACGCACGGGCAGCCGCCAGCGACCCAGGCGCCCGAAAAGGAACGGGCAGCCGGGGGCCATCAACCCCTGGCGCGAGCCTGGCACGGGAGCCACGCGGCGAAACAGGCTGAAAATCCAGCTTCAGCAAGTGCTTGGGCTCCATGCGGAAAACATCTCCTGTACGGCGGTCGGCGGGAATCGGGAGCTTGCCTGGGATGTATCGCCGTCCACGGGGAAATCTTGAGCCGCGTAACGGCTCGCTTCCCCACCCCACTGCGATTACAATTCACTGATTACAGAAGAGAATTTATCGAGTCCAGGGATGCCCGCCGTGCCCGTCAAAAACACCCCCGCCCCCGTCCTGATCACCGGCTGTTCCTCGGGCATCGGCCTGTGCGCCGCCCGCACCCTCGGGCAGCGGGGCTTCCAGGTATTCGCCAGCTGCCGCCGGGAGCAGGACGTACAACGGCTGCGGGATGAGGGGCTGCGTTGCCTGCGGCTGGACCTGGAGGATTCCGCGTCCATCCAGGCGGCCCTGGACGAACTGCTGGAAGAGACCGGTGGTCGGCTCTACGGCCTGTTCAACAACGCGGGCTACGGCCAGCCGGGCGCCGTGGAGGACCTGCGCCGCGAGGTGCTGCGCGCCCAGTTCGAAACCAATGTGTTCGGTACCCTGGAACTGATCAGCCGGGTCATCCCGGTCATGCGCCGCCAGGGAGAAGGCCGCATCATCCAGAACAGCTCGGTGCTGGGTTTCGTGGCACTGCAATACCGGGGGGCCTACAACGCCAGCAAGTACGCCCTGGAAGGCCTGTACGACACCCTGCGCCTGGAACTGGCGGGGACCGGCATTGGCGTGTCCCTGGTGGAACCCGGCCCCATCGAGAGCCGCTTCCGCGCCAATGCCTACGAGAAATTCCTGGCCAATATCGATGCCGGAGCCAGCGTCCACCGCGACACCTATACGACCATGGTACAGCGCCTGACCAAACCCGGCCCGGCCGCGCCCTTCACCCTGCCCGCGGAAGCCGTGGTGACCAAGGTGTTGCATGCGCTGGAAAGCCCGCGCCCGCGGCCGCGCTACTACGTCACCTTCCCCACCTACCTGTTCGGGACGCTCAAGCGCGTGCTCAGCACGCGCATGCTGGACCGGTTGTTGCTGCGGGTTTCGCGGAGGGAACAGCGGTGACTAGCAGCCTGTCGGACTTAGGTGCCCGTAGCGAGCAAGGTGGGAGCAGCCTAAGTCCGACAGGCTGCTAGGCATCTGTAGGAGCGGCGCAAGCCGCGAACATTCGCGGCTTGCGCCGCTCCTACAGGACAAGCGAACGGTTCGTGCCTGGTCTGTTCGCGGGCAGAGCCCGCTCCTACAGGTTAAAAGCGAAAAAGGGAATATAAGCCTAAAAAACTCATTTCAGCCACGGAATCACACGGAAAAATACTGGTAAGATCATATGCTTGACACAAAAGCCCGCCTCACCCTCCTGATGCTGTGTCGAGGCTTCACGACGAGGTTTTTTCCGTGTCTTCCGTGTGATTCCGTGGCAAATGTAGTTTTCAGGTTTAAATCCCCCCTTGGAGGTCCGGATCAGGCCGCCGAGGCCTGGGCGCTGCCCTTGCGGAAGGTCAGGCCGTCGCCGGCCACGTCCACCTCGATGACATCCCTGGGTCCGAAGCGGCCGGCCAGGATCTCCTGGGCCAGCGGGTTTTCCAGCTGCTGCTGGATGGCCCGCCTGAGCGGCCGTGCGCCGTAGACCGGGTCGAAGCCGGCCTCGCCCAGACGATCGAGGGCGGCATCGCTCAGCACCAGGCCCATGTCGCGGTCCGCCAGGCGTTCCTTGAGGAAGCCGATCTGGATGCTGGTGATGGCGCGGATCTGTTCACGTCCCAGAGGATGGAACACCACCACATCGTCGATGCGGTTGATGAACTCGGGGCGGAAGTGTTCACCCACCACCTCCATCACCGCCGACTTCATGCGCGCATAGTTCTCCTCGCCGGCCAGTTCCTGGATGCGCTGGCTACCCAGGTTGGAGGTCATGATGATCACCGTGTTGCGGAAATCCACGGTGCGGCCCTGGCCATCGGTCAGGCGGCCATCATCGAGCACCTGCAGCAGCACGTTGAATACGTCCGGGTGGGCCTTCTCCACCTCGTCCAGCAGCACCACCGAGTAGGGCTTGCGGCGCACCGCTTCGGTCAGGTACCCGCCCTCTTCGTAACCCACGTAGCCCGGGGGCGCGCCGATCAGCCGCGCCACGGAATGCTTCTCCATGAACTCGGACATGTCGATGCGCACGATGGACTCTTCCGTATCGAACAGGAAACTGGCCAGCGCCTTGGTCAGTTCGGTCTTGCCCACGCCCGTGGGGCCGAGGAACAGGAAGGAACCATTGGGCCGGCGCGGATCGGACAGGCCGGCACGGCTGCGACGGATGGCGTCGGACACGGCCTTGAGGGCCTCGTCCTGGCCCACCACCCGCTGCGCCAGCGATTCCTCCAGGCGTAGCAGCTTGTCGCGCTCGCCTTCGAGCATCTTGGACACGGGAATGCCGGTCCACTTGGACACCACCTCGGCGATCTCCTCGTCGGTGACCTTGTTGCGCAGCAGCTTCATGTCCTGCATCTCGGCCTGGGAGGCCATGTCGAGCTGCTTTTCCAGCTCGGGGATGCGCCCGTACTGCAGTTCCGAGGCGCGCGTCAGATCGCCGGCGCGATGCGCGGTCTCCAGTTCCTTGCGTGCCTGCTCCAGGGCTTCCTTGATGTGGTGACTGCCCTGCACGGCGGCCTTCTCCGCCTTCCAGATCTCATCCAGGTCGGAGAACTCCCGTTCCAGCTTGAGGATTTCGGCCTCCAGGGCCTCGAGGCGCTTGCGGGAAGCCTCGTCGGTCTCCTTCTTCAGGGCCTCGCGCTCGATCTTGAGCTGGATCATGCGCCGTTCCAGGCGGTCCATAACCTCGGGTTTGGAGTCGATCTCCATGCGAATGCGCGAGGCGGCCTCGTCCACCAGATCGATGGCCTTGTCGGGCAGCTGGCGATCGGCGATGTAGCGGTGCGACAGGGTGGCGGCAGCGACGATGGCCGGGTCAGTGATGTCCACGCCATGGTGGACCTCGTAGCGTTCCTTCAGGCCGCGCAGGATGGCGATGGTGTCCTCCACGCTGGGCTCGTCCACCAGCACCTTCTGGAAGCGCCGCTCCAGGGCGGCGTCCTTCTCGATGTACTTGCGGTATTCATCCAGGGTGGTGGCGCCCACGCAGTGCAGTTCGCCGCGCGCCAGGGCGGGCTTGAGCATGTTGCCGGCATCCATGGAACCCTCGGCCTTGCCGGCGCCCACCATGGTGTGCACTTCGTCGATGAACAGGATGATCTGGCCTTCCTGCTTGGACAGGTCATTCAGCACCGCCTTCAAGCGTTCCTCGAACTCGCCGCGGAACTTGGCGCCGGCGATCAGCGACCCCATATCCAGGGACAGCAGGCGCTTGCCCTTGAGGCCCTCGGGCACCTCGCCATTGATGATGCGCTGGGCCAGGCCCTCGACGATGGCGGTCTTGCCGACACCGGGCTCGCCGATCAGCACCGGGTTGTTCTTGGTGCGGCGCTGCAGCACCTGGATGGTGCGGCGAATCTCGTCGTCACGGCCGATGACAGGGTCGAGCTTGCCCTGCTCGGCGCGCTCGGTGAGGTCGATGGTGTATTTCTCCAGGGCCTGGCGCGCTTCCTCGGCATTGGGGTCGTCCACCCGGGCGCCGCCGCGCAGCTTGTCGATGGCCTGCTCGATCAGGGTCTTGCTGGCGCCGGCCTTGCGCAGCAACTCGCCCAGGGAACCCTTGTCCTCCACCGCCGCCAGCACGAACAGCTCCGAGGAGATGTACTGGTCGTTGCGCTTCTGGGCCAGCTTGTCGGTGAGATTGAGAATGCGGGTGAGGTCGCTGGAGATGTGCACGTCGCCGCCGGTGCCCTCCACCTGGGGCATCTTGTCCAGTTGCTCCCCCAGCTGGGAGCGCAGCAGGTTGACGTTCACATCGGCCTGCTGCAGCAGGTGGCGCGCCGTGCCGCCCTGCTGGTCGAGCAGGGCGGTCATGACATGAGCCGGCTCGATATACATATGATCACGGCCCAGGGCCAGGCTCTGGGCATCGGCCAGGGCGGCCTGGAACTTGCTGGTCAGTTTATCCATGCGCATGCGGTATGACTCCCGGTCACAATAATCGAATCTGCTAACAAGGATGGGGGCTGTGGGGGAATTTTCAAGGGGTGGGGGCCAACCTGTTCGCGACCAAGGCCGCTCCTACGGGTGGTGAGATCCCGCGCCCATGTAGGAGCGGCCTTCGGCCGCGAACCGTCCGAGGCACCACAGGCCGTTCGCGGGCAGAGCCCGCTCCTACTGGTGGTTCTTCCGCCGGAACAGGTCGTTGCGGCGGCTCACCAGGCGGTCGAGGAACAGCAGGCCGTCCAGGTGATCCATTTCGTGCTGCACGGCGCGGGCCTCGAAGCCCTGCATCTGGAATTCCAGCGCTTGCCCCCAGGGGTCGCGGGCCTCCAGGCGGATGGCCTCGGCACGGATCACGTTACCGGTGAAATCGGGCACCGACAGGCAGCCCTCGCGGCCCACGGCGAAGCCCTCCCATGCGGTGATCTCGGGGTTCACCAGCACCAGGTAGCCGTGGTTGGGCACCGGCTTTTTCAGCTTCGACACATCGACGATCACCACCCGTTCGAACCAGCCCACCTGGGGCGCGGCGATGCCCACGGCACCGGGACCGGCCAGGCGGGTCTCCTCCAGGGCGGCGACGCGCGCCCGCAGGTCGTCATCGAAGTCGGCGACCGGGACCGATTCCTGCTTCAGGCGCTCGTCGGGATAGGTGAGGATCTCCAGCACCGCCATGGCTCACCCGATCATGGTTTCGATGGACTGCACCTCCACCTCGACACCGCTGTCGCGCAGCGGCGCCAGGGCCTGTTCGATGGCTTCCACGCCGTCGTCGGCCTGGCCCTCGATGTGCAATACATAGAAGGGGGTAGACTTGCTGCCACCCACATCGGACTGCAGGTCGAGGATATTGAAGCCCACCCGGGCCAGGGCCGTGGTCACCTGTGCCACGATGCCGGCGCGGTCGGCACCGAACACGCTGATACGCACATCGGGGATGCGGTGCTGGTGCAGATGGGCCTCGATGGGATCCAGGTGCAGGCGCAGGCCCAGGGACGCGGCCACCGGCTCCACCAGCGAGCGCAGCGCCTCGGTGTCGCCCTCATGCTGCACCATCATCATGACCGTGAAATTGCCTCCCAGGCGGGCCATGGAGGTCTCACCAAGATTGGCGCCACCCTGGAACAACGCCTGGGCGATGGCCGCCACGATACCGGGCCGGTCCGTGCCCACCAGGGTCAGCATGCACCAGTTGCTCATGGTTCGCTCCTCAATGCAGAGTGGAATGGGCCAGGTAGATGACCGTAACCCCCGCCGCGATCAGCAGCAACTGCTGCAGGGTGACCTTCACCTCCAGGCGCTTGTGCAAGCCGGGGATCAGGTCCGCCACGGCGATATACAGGAAGCTGGAAGCGGCCACCGCCAGCACATAGGGCAGCGCCTGCTGGGCCTCGCCCAGGGCATAGAAGGCCACCACGCCGCCGATCACCGTGGTCAGGCTGGACAGTACGTTATAGAAAAAGGCCTTGCGACGGGTGAAGCCGCTGTGCAGCAACAGGGCGAAATCGCCGACTTCCTGGGGAATCTCGTGGGACGCCACCGCCAGGGCGGTGACCACGCCGAGATGGAAATCGGTCAGGAAAGCCGCCGCGATGAGCACCCCGTCCACCAGGTTGTGCAGGCCGTCGCCCACCAGCACCATGGTGCCGATGGCCTGCTTCTGGGCATGCTCATGGTCATGGTGTTCGTCCGGGGCATGCACCTCGCACACCTCGTGGTGGCAATGCCGCCAGATGACCAGCTTTTCCAACAGGAAGAACGCGAACAGGCCCAGCAGCACGGTGCCGGTGATGACGTGGTAGTCCTCCACCCCCGGCGCGGCCAGGGCGTGGGGCAGCAGCGCCAGCAGGGCCGCGCCCAACAGGGCGCCGATGGCGAAGCTCACGAAATGGGGCAGCAGCTCGGTACGCGTGCGCTCCGGCAGCAGCAGGAACACCGAGGCCGCGAGCACGCTGAGCACGCCGCCCAGCAGGGTGAAGAGAATGATCCAGAGTAACAGGGGCATGCTGGTTATTTATTTCCCGGTAATGAAGCAAAAAACCGTATTGGCCACGGAAGCACACGGAAATACACGGAAGAAAACACCTGGGAAAGCGCGATTGAGTTGTCATTGCTTCGCTGCGCTCGCAATGACGATTCAATGATTTTCTTCCGTGTATTTCCGTGTGCTTCCGTGGCCAGAATCGATCTTGTCATGCGGTAGAAGACATGGCACCAGCATGATACCCGAAGCCGCGCCCGGCGGCGTCACTCCCGCCAGCGAAGCAACCCGTAGGAGCGGGCTCTGCCCGCGAATGGCTGCAGAATGCCGGACGGTTCGCGGCCAAGGCCGCTCCTACAGGCAGCAATCCCCATGCCCCGTAGGAGCGGGCTCTGCCCGCGAATGGCCTGTTCTGATGTGTCACTCCCGCCAGATCAGGGTCGCCATGCGGCCGGTGACACCGTCGCGGCGATAGGAATAGAAGCGCTCTGCCTCGCGCAAGGTGCAATGCTCCCCGCCATAGACCGCATCCAGGCCCCGGGCGGCCAGGCGCAGGCGCGCCAGCCCGTACAGGTCCGCCAGCCAATGGCCGGGGCGGGTCTCCTGGAAGGCCGCGGCGGCAGTCGGCTGGAAGGCCAGGAAGGCATTGCGCACCTCCGGTCCTACTTCAAAGGCCGCCGGACCGATGGCCGGCCCCAGCCAGGCCAGGTATTCCCCGGGTCCGAGGGCGTCGAGGGCGGCTTCCAGCACGCCGCCGGCCAGGCCGCGCCAGCCGGCATGCACCGCCGCCACCCGCTGGCCGTCGAGGCTGCAGAACAACACGGGCAGACAATCGGCGGTGAGCACGGCGCACACCGCACCCGGCGTGGTGGCGTAGCTGCCATCGGCCTGCACCGGGGCGCTGGCCCGCGCCGCGTCCACCAGGCTGCTGCCATGCACCTGCGTCAACCAAACCGGTTCCGCCGGCAGCCGAAAGCGCTCGCGCAGAAGACGGCGATTCTCACGCACCGCATCCGGGTCATCGTCCACATGGTCGGCCAGGTTCCAGTCCGCAAAGGGCACCCGGCTGACGCCACCGCGACGCAGGGTGGTCAGGGCCTTCACGCCGGCCGGTGCCGGCCAGTCCGGCAGCAGCACGTGGGGTTCGCAGGGGCGAGGGTCGCTCATGGGTTGTCCTGCAGGTCGGCCCGCAGGATGGCCAGCAATTCCTGCATATCCTCCGGCAGCGGGATCTCCCAGCTCATTTCCTCGCCACTCAGGGGGTGGCGCAGGGTCAGACGCGCGGCATGCAGGGCCTGGCGCGGGAAGCCGCGCAGGGCCTCGCGCAGGGCCTCTCCGGTTCCCTTTGGAATGCGCGGGCGGCCACCATAGACGGGATCCCCCACCAGCGGACAATGGATATGCGCCATGTGCACCCGGATCTGGTGGGTGCGACCCGTCTCCAGCCGCACGCTCACGTGGGTATGGCCACGAAGCCGCTCCACGACGCGGTAGTGGGTCACTGCCGGCTTGCCCCCGGGTGTCACCGCCATGCGCTTGCGATCCACGCCGTGGCGCCCGATGGGGGCGTCGACGGTGCCACCGGCGGTCAGCACCCGCTGCACCACCGCCTGGTATTCCCGGCCCATGGTATGCGTCTGCAACTGCTCCACCAGGGATTTGTGGGCTACCAGGCTGCGCGCCACCACCATCAGGCCGGAAGTATCCTTGTCAAGGCGGTGTACGATACCGGCGCGCGGCAGGGTAACCAGGCTCGGATCGTGGTGCAGCAAGGCGTTCTGCAGGGTGCCGTCGAGATTGCCCGCCGCCGGGTGTACCACCAGCCCGACGGGCTTGTGCAGCACCAGGATGGCCTCGTCCTCGTAGACGACATCCAGGGGGATCGCCTCGGCCTCGACCCGGCCCTCCGGCTCCAGTTCCGCATCGATGAGCACCTGCTCGCCGCCCAGCACCGCATCCCGGGGGCGCGGCAGGCGGTCGTCCAGGCGCACCTGCCCCGCCTTGATCCACTGGCTCAGGCGGCTGCGGGAATAGTCCGGAAACAGCTCCGCCAGCACCTGGTCCAGGCGCCGGCCGGCCTGCTCGTCGGGGATGCGTGTATCGAGGCGAATGCGGGTATTCATCATGAAGGTCTCATTGGCCACGGAACTACACGGAAAGACACGGAAAATACTAGCCACGAGACGCACGGAAACAGGCATGGCTTCCCGAATGATTATTTCCGTGTAGTTCCGTGTAGTTCCGTGGCCATTTCCAGAAGATTCCATCTCGGGAATCGGATCGGTTTTAGGTTATACTTCGCGGCCATACATGATCAGCCCCACGAGATACCCCACCACCATGCGTTTGTCGAGTATTTTTCTGATTATCAGTCTCCTGGTCTTCAACAGCGGCTGTGCCTGGTTGGGCAAGCAGGCCGACCCCACGGCCCGCATGTCCGCCGAGGAGTTGTACGCCACCGCCAAGGAATCTCTGGAGAAGAACGATTACGAAGTCGCCATCCAGCATTTCGAATCCCTGGAGGCACGTTTCCCCTTCGGCCGCTACGCCCAGCAGGCACAGCTGGAGATCGCCTACGCCTACTACAAGAGCGGCGAGTCCGATTCCGCCCTCGCCGCCCTGGACCGTTTCATCAATCGCCACCCGCAGCATCCGCATGCGGATTATGCCTGGTACATGAAAGGGCTGGTGAATTTCAACCGTGGCGCCAGTTTTCTCGACCGTCTGTTCCCGCGCGATGCCACGGAACGGGACAATCGTGTCGCGCTTCAGGCCTTCCAGGATTTCACCGAACTGCTGCAACGCTACCCCAACAGCCGCTATGCCGAGGATGCCAGCCTGCGGGTGGTGTTCCTGCACAA
>JAIVHA010000111.1 GCA_020201295.1 Lysobacteraceae bacterium
CCTCGGGTCCGACGTCACCATGCTGCTGCGCAAGGAACACCTGCTGCGCAGCTTCGACGCCATGCTGCGCGAAAGCCTGATGGAAGAGATGATCAACGACGGCATCGGCATCCTGTCCGGCAGCCAGGTGGCGGCGGTGACGAAACAGAATGATGGCAGCCTGTGTATCGAGACCACCAACGGCCAGCGCCTGGAGGGCTTCGATCAGCTCGTCTGGGCCATCGGCCGCACCCCGCTCACGGCCGATCTGAACCTGGCAGCGGCGGGCGTGGACATGAGTGAAGAGGGTTATGTCCCCTCCGACGAGTTCGAGAACACCAACGTGCCGGGCATCTACGCCATCGGTGATGTCACCGGCAAACCGGCCCTCACCCCGGTGGCCATCGCCGCCGGCCGCCGCCTCGGTGACCGTTTGTTCGGCGGCATGCAGGAGCGACGCCTGGTCTACGAACACATCTCCACCGTGGTGTTCAGCCACCCACCCATCGGCACCGTGGGCCTCACCGAGGACGAGGCGCGCGCCAGCCACGGCGACGCCGTGAAGATCTACCAGACCCGCTTCACGCCCATGTACTACGCGCCGGTGGAGCACAAGCGCCAGACCGCCATGAAGCTGGTGACCGTGGGCGCCCAGGAAAAGGTGGTGGGCTGCCATATCATCGGCGACGGCGCCGACGAGATGCTGCAGGGTTTCGCCGTGGCCATCCGCATGGGCGCCACCAAGCAGGATCTCGATGACACCATGGCCATCCATCCCACCAGCGCGGAAGAACTGGTGACCATGCGCTAGCCGATCAACCGGTGGCGCGATTCTCGGTGGCTGGCGGTTCATAGCCCGCCAGGCGAAGGCCGCGCAAGCGCGCGGTCTTCTTGCGCTGGTGCTCCTGCATGCGGCGCAGGATGTTGTCGAGGGTGTGCACGGCTTGCAGGATATAGGGGCCCTTGTTGAGCATCACGCAATCGGCGCGGCCGGACATGGCGGCGTCGGTGAGTTCCGGCCGGCTGACGATTCCCTTCCTGGCCAGGCTCTCCAGCACCTGAGTGGCCCAGACCACGGGCACATGGGCCGCCTCGCACAACCACAGGATCTCCTCCTGGATCTCCGCCAGGCGTTCGCCGCCGATTTCCACTGCCAGGTCGCCGCGCGCGATCATGATGCCCAGTCGCTGGCTACCGAGGCTGCCCAGCAGGATCTCGGGCAGGTGCTCGAAGGCGCGACGGGTTTCGACCTTGGCGACGACGCCCAGTTGCGTGGCGCCCGGCTGCTGGCGGACAAGGGCCTCAATCTCCCCTGCACTGCCGTTTGCGGCTGGTCTTCCGGCAGCAGCTCGATGCGGGCCGGTTCCGTCACACGCCCTCGGGCATCGCGCCGCGGTTTCACATGGGTCACCGCCGGCTGCATGGCCAGCGAGCCGGTGCGCAGCTTGTGCCCCGCCAGGTCCATTTGGACGCGGCAGCTGCGCCCCAGCGACTGCCCCGCCTGGCGCACGTACTGGATCATGCGAAGCCAGGCCTCAGCATCGTCATGCGCGCAGTTGATGCGGGCACAGTCCATCCCCGCTTCCAGCAGCTGCAGTGCCAGTTCCGGTTGCTGGGCGGCCTCGCTGGACAAGGTGACCATTATGTGGGTGTCGCGACCCTGGGGCGCCGGTCCGAACAGGGTCGTGCTGTTGCGGGACAGTTCCACCGCTCCCTGGTCGCCGTCGGCGAAGGCGGGTTCCCCTTCGTCCCGGTCGCCGTTCATGCGCCGCAGCGCCCGGATCACGCGGTTGAGCCCAGTCAGTACCTGACCTTCGGTGCGCCCCAGGGAGGAGAGTCCCTGGCGAGCGAGTGTCGTCTGCAGCGGGCGCAGGTCCACGGCCCGCAAGGTCAGATAGTGGGCCAGGTTGCTGGCCCCTGGACTGAACCGCTGTTCCGGGTAATTGCCCGCAAAGGGTGCCAGTCGCCGGGAGGCGCCCTGGTGAATCTGCTCACGCAGTTCCAGCAGTGCCTCCAGGAGTTGCTCCGGGGACAGGTCGGGATTGGTCAGGTACGGCATCCGACCATCTGTAGCATGCCTTCATGACCCTATCATTACCGTTCGGCTGGGTGCATTGCCTTGTGCCCGACGGCTGGGTACTGTCGGCTTCTCATGGTTCTCGGGGATGCGATGGTGAAAACCACCCTGGCAACAAAATCCGTGACGCTCGCCGTTACCCGGCTGGCCACGGGATACCTGAAGGAGGCCGCAGCCGCCTGCGCGCGCCTGGCGGACCCGGGGGACGGCGAGGCGTTGCACGATTTCCGAGTGGCCCTGCGCCGCCTGCGCTCCCTGCTGCGTGCCTATCGCCCCTGGCTGGGCGGTGCCCTGCCGCGCAAGCGTATACGCAAGATCGGCAAGCTGGCCCGCCGTACCGGCGCGGCGCGGGATGCGGAGGTGCAGCTGGCCTGGCTGCGGGCGCAACAGGCCGCGGTCAATGACTCGGAGCGCCCCGGTGTGCAGTGGCTGCTGGATCACTTGAATGCACGCCGCGATCCGGAATACCGGCGGTTGCGCGATGAGTTGCCGACGGCCTTTGCGCGCCTGCGCAAGCGCGGCGCGGCTCGCCTGCACGGCCTGGTGGAAGCGGGCCTGCAGCGTGCCGCGGATCCGCGCGGCTCCCGGGCGGCAGGGGTCGGGGAGGAAACCGATGGCCTGGTGCGGATCGGCTATCTGCTGCACCAGGCGCGCCAGGACCGCACTGCCCGCCTGCTGGAGCGCATAGAAGCGGGTGAAGTGGACCGGTTTCTCGACCACTTGCATGGGGTTTGTGACAGGTTGCAGGAGACTGCCGTCACCCCATGACCCGAAGCCTACAGCCGCTTGCCGGCAAGCGTCGGTTGCTTGTCGGTACGCGTTTCCAGCTTCAGGTAGCTGACCAGCCTGATGGTACCGCTCTCGTGCAGGGTCTCGTGTACCCGGGCGACGGCGGCCAGGATATCGTCGAGTTCCCCTTCGATGTTCGTGCCCGAGGCGTGGGTTTCGATCAGGAAGTCATGCATTTTCAACATGTCCACGACGCGCAGGATCTCGGTGCGCACGGACACGCCGTCGCCAATGGGTACGACCTGGAATTCCGCGGTGGCGCGCATCGGTATCTCCTGGATTTCGGATCTGGCGGTGTTTGTCCGTCAGAGGATAACAGGTTCCGGTGGCACATCGTGAAGGGCGGTGCTCAGGCCAAGATGCCGTATGCACGGGAGAGCAGCGGCCATTGGACGCGTCGCCCGGGCAGGTCGATAATGGGTCGCATGAGTGAACAGACCGATATCGAGCATTTCCGCGCCCGGTTGCTGCGGAAGCGTGAGGAACTCCTGGCGCTACAGGAGACGCGCCAGGCCGCCACCGCCACGGTGGAGCTGGACCAGGCCAGCGTGGGACGGCTGTCACGCATGGATGCCATGCAGCAGCAGGCCATGGCCCAGGACGGCCGTCAGCGCGCCGAGCTGGAACTGCGCCGTATCGAGGCGGCGCTGCGCCGCTGTGACGATGGCACATATGGCGAGTGTCTGGACTGCGAGGAACCCATCGATCCGCGGCGTCTGGAGCTGGATCCCGCCGCCACCCTGTGCATCCGCTGCGCCCAGGCCCGTGACGGCTGAGACGCCCGTTTCGACGGTGTCAACTTGCCGCCGCGGGTCCGATCGACTAGATTTGCGCGCCTCATGAGCGCCACGCAACCATAGCAATCCCCCCGG
>JAIVHA010000269.1 GCA_020201295.1 Lysobacteraceae bacterium
TCGCCGTGGTCTACCTGCTGCTCTATCCCGGCCTGGGCAAGTTCCCCGGCCTGCTGGGCTGGACCGGCAGCGGCCAGTACGAGCAGGAAATGGATCGGGCCGAGGCCCAGTACGGACCCATCTTCGCCGCCTACGCCAGCCGTGACATCGAGGATCTGGCCCGTGACAGCGAGGCAGCCCAGGTGGGTCAACGCCTGTTCACCAACTACTGCGCCACCTGCCACGGCGCCGATGCCGGCGGCGGCATCGGCTTCCCCAGCCTGCGTAACGATGACTGGCTGTGGGGCGGAACCCCCGAGGCCATCAAGACCTCCATCCTGGATGGCCGCATGGGCGTCATGCCGCCCTGGGGCGAAGTGCTGGGCGACCAGGGTGTCGACGAGGTCACGGCCTATGTGCTGACCCTCAATGGCCGCGAGGCGGACCCGCGTATGGCGGAGGCGGGCATGACCCACTTCCAGAACATGTGCGCCGCCTGCCACATGCCCGACGGCAGCGGCCAGCAAGCCCTGGGGGCGCCCAACCTCACCAACAACATCTGGCTGTACGGCGGTTCACCGGGCGCGATCCGCCAGTCCATCGCCCAGGGCCGCCGCGGCAATATGCCCGCGCACCGGGACTTCCTCGGCGAAGACAAGGCCCACGTACTGGCCGCCTATATCTACAGCCTGTCCCAGTGAGGTAAGCCGGCGGGACCCCGCGGGGTCCCGTTTACGCCGCATCCATGTCCGAATCACAACGCAAAGGTCCCGATACCGCCTCCGAACCCATCGAGGAGGTCCTCTACGCCAAACGGCAGAAGATCTATCCCCGCGAGGTCCATGGCTGGTTCGCCCGCCTGCGTACCCTGGGGGTGGTGACCCTGCTGGGCCTGTACTACGGCCTCCCCTGGATGGACTGGGATGGCCGCCAGGCAGTGCTGTTCGACCTGCCGGCGCGCCAGTTCCACATCTTCGGCCTGACCTTCTGGCCGCAGGATTTCTTCTACCTGGCCCTGCTGCTGGTGATCGCGGCGCTGTCGCTGTTCTTCTTCACCGCCCTGGCCGGACGCCTGTGGTGCGGCTTCGCCTGCCCGCAGACGGTATGGACCGAGGCCTTCCTGTGGATGGAACGCCGTATCGAGGGTGACCGCGGCCGGCAGATGAAGTTGGACAAGGCGCCCTGGGGACCGCGCAAGCTGGCCATCAAGGGCACCAAGCATGGGGTGTGGGTCCTGTTCTCCCTCTACACCGGTTTCACCTTCGTCGGCTATTTCACACCCATCGAATCCCTCTGGACGTCGACGCTCGCCTTCGACCTCGGCCCCTGGGAAACCTTCTGGGTACTGTTCTACGGCTTCGCCACCTACGGCAACGCCGGCTGGATGCGCGAGCAGGTGTGCATCTACATGTGCCCCTACGCCCGCTTCCAGAGCGCCATGTTCGACAAGAACACCCTCATCGTCTCCTACGATCCGGAACGCGGCGAACCGCGCGGCTCGCGCAAGCGCGGCCTGGATCATCGCGAGCAGGGCCTGGGGGATTGCATCGACTGTACCCTGTGCAAGCAGGTCTGCCCCACCGGCATTGATATCCGCGAGGGCCTGCAGTACCAGTGCATCGGCTGCGCCGCCTGCATCGATGTCTGCGACGATGTCATGGACAAGATGAACTACCCACGGGGCCTGATCCGCTACACCACGGAAAACGCCCTGGAACACCAGGAAACCCGCATCCTGCGCCCGCGTATGCTGGTCTACGCCACGCTGCTGCTGGTGCTATGCGCCCTGCTGGTGTATTCCGTCAGTCAGCGCGTGCCCGTGGAGGTCGGCATCATCCGCGATCGCGGCAGCCTGTACCGGGAGACTATGGAGGGCCTGGTGGAGAACATCTATACCCTCAAGATCGCCAACAAGGACAAGCGTGACCATCGCTACCAGCTGGAGGTGGAAGGCCCCGAGGAATTGAAGCTGGTCCTGCACCAGCCGGACATCGCGGTGGCCTCGGGCGAGGTGCTGACCGTGCCGCTCAGCCTGCGCATCGACCCGGTATTCCTGCGCAGTACCAGCAGTGAAGTCCAGTTCACCCTGCGCGCCGTGGATGACCCGAACATCACCATCACCCAGACGGGCCGTTTCGTCGGCCCACGCACAGGAGCCCGCTGACATGCACAGTCAAACCCTTCCCGCCCCCTGGTATCGCCAGTTCTGGCCCTGGTTCATCATCGCCATTCCGGCCAGCTCCGTGCTGGTGGGCAGCCTGTTGCTGACCCTGGCGATCCGCAACCCCGATCCCATGGTGGTGGACAACTATTACAAGGAAGGCCTGGCCATCAACCAGCAGCTGGATCGACAACGGATCGCCGCCGAGCTCGGCATCCAGGCACTGGTGCGCTTCGATGCCGGGCGGCAACGATTAAGCATCGAGGCCCTCGAGGCGGGGCGGCTGCAAGGCCCCCTGCAACTCTTCCTCATCCATCCCACCCTGGCCGGCCAGGACCAGGTCGTCCAGCTGCAGGCGGACGCGCAAGGCCGCTACAGTCAACAGGAGGCAGACCGCGTGAACGAGATCCCCCGCATTCAGCGCATCATCGCCGTACTCTGGCCATCCTTCCTGATGTCCGGACTGGCCACCATCCTGTTCTTTACTCTCATCGATCCCGCCGACCTGGTCATTCAGCACCGCAGCGTGGAGGTCAGCCGGCTCGGCGCCTACAGCATCGGCTTCTTCCTGTTCTGGATGCTGACGGCCATCACCTGCGCCCTGACCTGTTATTTCAACCGGCCCTGCAATCCTGATCGGGAACCGTCGGGCTGAAGCCCGAAGACATGCCGGTCGACCCATACCACGGTTAAGCCATCATTGGTGGCACCTCCAGCCAGAAGGTCACAGGACCGTCGTTGACCAGGCCTACCTGCATATCCGCCCCGAAGCTTCCGGCCTGCACCCGCGCGTAGCGCAGGCGCGCCTGCAGCACCAGGTATTCGAACCAGCGCCGCGCCTCATCCGGATCAGCCGCGGTGGAAAAACCGGGACGGTTGCCCGTGCGGGTATCGGCCGCCAGGGTGAACTGGGGCACCAGCAGTAACCCCCCCTGGACGTCCTGCACACTGAGGTTCATGAGGCCCTCGGTGTCGGGGAATACCCGGTACGCCAGCAACCGCTCCAGCAGGCGATCCGCCTGCACGGCGCCGTCCCCGCGCTGTACACCCACCAACACCAGTAGTCCGGGGCCAATGCCGGCAAGGGTGATCCCGTCCACCACCACCTGTGCCTGGCTCACCCGTTGCAGCAGCCCGATCACAGGCGCTCCGCAAAATCCTTCGTCGCTGCCACCAGGGCATCGACATTCCCGGGCTCACCGGCGGAATGACCGGCATCGGCGATGATATGCAGCTCTGCCTCGGGCCAGGCCCGGTGCAAGGCCCAGGCCTGCTCCACGGGACAGACCACATCGTAGCGGCCATGGACGATGATCGCCGGGATGTTACGAATCCGCTGGATGTCGCGCAGGATCTGGTTATCCGCCAGGAAGCTCTGGTGCATGAAGTAATGGCATTCGATACGCGCCATGGCCAGGGCCCGGTGCGCCTCTCCGAAATGCAGCGCCAAGGACGGTTTCGCGTGCAGGGTGGAGGTGCGCCCCTCCCACACCGACCAGGCCTTGGCCGCCAGCAGCCGCTGCACCTCGTCGGCACCGGTCAGGCGGCGATAATAGGCGGCCACCAGGTCATCGCGTTCCGCCGCGGGGATGGGTGCCAGGTACTCCTCCCAGTAGTCGGGAAACAAGTACCCCGCGCCTTCCTGGTAGAACCAGCGGATGTCCCGGTCACGGCAGAGAAAGATGCCGCGCAGAACCATCCCCGTCACCCGTTCCGGATGGGCCTGGGCATAGACCAGGCTCAGGGTCGAACCCCAGGAGCCACCGAACAGCATCCAGCGCTCGATCCCCAGGTGCTTACGAATAAATTCCATGTCCCGCAGCAGGGCCTGGGTATCATTCCCTTCCAGTTCCCCATGAGGCGTGGACTGACCGCAGCCACGCTGGTCAAACAACAGGATGCGGTAGCGCTCCGGATCGAAGTACTGGCGATGATAGGGTTCGCAGCCACCGCCCGGCCCGCCATGCACGAACAGCACCGGTATCCCGCCCGGATTGCCGCACTCCTCTACATGCAGGACATGGGGTGGTTCCACCGCCAGGCTGTGGCGCACATAGGGGTGCAGGGGTGGATAGAGACCGTTCACGGGAAACACCTCATGATTAGGGTGACAGTATACCCATTTCTTTTCCGGAGAGCGTTCGAGCAGGGGAGGCTCTTGCATGTAAAGAAATGGGTATGCTGTCACCCTGAATGCCGGCTGCCAGCATCATCAAACATGCCACCCTGTAGGTCGGGCTTCAGCCCGACAACCCCCAAAAAAAAGGGCGTGCCTGGCACGCCCTTTTTTCAAACTCCCAGGCGACGCCCTAGATAAACAGGCAGACGTCGGAGTCCTTGGCCACGGGCAGGAAGTAGGTGGCGCCGACGTAATCCAGTCCGTCGATGAACTCGTCATGGCTGAAGCCGAACACGTCCACGGTCATCTGACAGGCGAGCATCTTCACGTCCGCTTCGATGCACAGTTCGCGCAGTTCATCCACAGTGGCCACACCCTTGTTCTTGAAGGTCTTCTTCATCAGGGAGGTG
>JAIVHA010000112.1 GCA_020201295.1 Lysobacteraceae bacterium
GGACCATAGCCCTCGTAGCGGATTTCCTCGTAGTTCTCCCCATCCTGGGCACCGGCGCCACGCTTGATGGCGCGATCGATGGTGTCCCGGGTCATGTTCGCCGTGAGGGCGTTGTCCACCGCCAGGCGCAGGCGCGGATTACTGTTGGGGTCCGGCTCGCCCATGCGGGCGGCGGTGGTGATTTCACGGATGAGCTTGGTGAAGAGTTTGCCGCGTTTCGCGTCCTGGGCCTTTTTGCGGTGCTGGATATTGGCCCACTTGCTGTGACCTGCCATGTTCGTCTCGCCGGGATGGATACAATGCGCGGGATTCTAGCATCCCGCTCCCGGCCAGGGTAAGCGGTGGAGCGGTCGAGCTGAAGCCCGGCCCACGGGTGGTCCTTCCCGCGCCCTGTAGGAGCGGGCTCTGCCCGCGAACGGTTCGCGGGCAGAGCCCGCTCCTACAGGGGAGGGAGGACGTGCCCGGGGCAGGACGGACTCAGCCCGCCTTCGACTCCGCTGCCGGCTTGCGCAGGCGGATGCCCAGTTCGCGCAGCTGGGCCTCGCCGACTTCGGAAGGGGCCTGGGTGAGCAGGCAGGCGGCGGTCTGGGTCTTGGGAAAGGCCATGACCTCGCGGATGGAGCTGGCGCCCGTCATCAGCATCACCAGCCGGTCCATGCCGAAGGCGATACCGCCATGGGGTGGGCAACCGAATTGCAAGGCGGTGAGCAGGAAGCCGAACTTTTCCTTCGCTTCCTCGTCGCTGATGCCCAGCAGTTCGAACACCCGGGTCTGTACATTGGAACGGTGGATACGCATGGAACCGCCGCCCAGCTCGGTGCCGTTGAGCACCATGTCATAGGCGCGCGACTTGCAGGCCGCCGGGTCGGAATCCAGCAGGCCGAGATCGGACTCGCGCGGCGCGGTGAAGGGATGGTGCAGGGACACCCAGCGCTGGGCATCCTCGTCCCATTCGAACATGGGGAAGTCCACCACCCACAGGGGCGCCCAGTCGCCCTGCAGCAGGCCGCGGTCGTGACCCAGCCGGTTGCGCAGCGCCCCCAGGGCCTCGTTGACGACGCGCGCCTTGTCGGCGCCGAAGAACACCAGGTCACCGGTCGCGGCGCCGGTGCGTTCCAGGATGGCGCTCACCACCTCGTCGGGCAGGAATTTCAAAATGGGCGACTGCAGGCCCTCGCGGCCGGCGGCCAGGTCATTGACCTTGATGTACGCCAGGCCCTTGGCGCCGTAGATAGCGACGAAGCTGGTGTAGTCGTCGATCTCCTTGCGGGTGAGCTCACAGCCACGGGGCAGGCGCAGGGCCGCCACGCGGCCATGGGGATCGCAGGCCGGGCCGGAGAACACCTTGAACTCCACGCCCCGCATCAGGTCGCCCACGTCCACCAGTTCCAGCGGGATGCGCAGGTCCGGCTTGTCGGAACCGTAGCGGTGCATGGCCTCGTCGTAGTCCATGCGCGGGAAGGGCTTGGGCAGTTCCACGCCCAGCACATCCTGGAACAGGCCGCGCATCATGTCCTCCATCAGGCCCATGAGTTCGTTCTCGCCCAGGAAGGAGGTCTCGATGTCGAGCTGGGTGAACTCGGGCTGGCGGTCGGCACGCAGGTCCTCGTCGCGGAAGCAGCGCACGATCTGGTAGTAACGGTCCATGCCCGACATCATCAGTAGCTGCTTGAACAGCTGCGGGGACTGGGGCAGGGCGAAGAAACTGCCGGGATGGGTGCGGCTCGGCACCAGGTAGTCGCGGGCGCCTTCCGGAGTGGCCTTGGTGAGGATCGGGGTCTCGATATCGAGGAAGCCCTGGTCATCGAGGAAATTGCGCAGGAAGCGGCTGACCCGCGAGCGCAGGCGCAGGCGCTGCTGCATCAGCGGACGGCGCAGGTCCAGGTAGCGGTAGCGCAGCCGGTGCTCCTCGGACACGCTGTCGTCGTCCAGTTGGAAGGGCGGAGTCTCCGAGGCGTTTAGGATCGTCAGTTCCAGGCCCAGGACCTCCACCTGGCCGGTGGCCAGCTCGGGGTTCTCGGTGCCGGCCGGACGACGCCGCACCCGCCCCCTCACCTGCAATACGTACTCGTTGCGCACCCGCTCCGCCATGGCGAAGGTGTCCGCCCGGTCGGGATCGAACACCACCTGCACCAGGCCCTCGCGATCGCGCAGGTCGACGAAGATCACCCCGCCGTGGTCGCGCCGCCGGTTCACCCAGCCCGCGAGGGTAACTTCCTGGTCCAGAAGGGATTCGTTGACTTCACCACAGTACAGGCTGCGCATGGGATCGGGTCCGCTATCGAGGGTACGGGGCACGGCCGGACAGGCCACGCCGAAAGGCGGGAATGGTACGGCCTGGACCGGGGGGACGCAACCGGCGGGCGGGATCCCGGCCGGAACCACCTTGCTGGCCACGGAATCTGCCCGGAAGCACACGGAACAATGTGAATTTGGAATACCTCCGGATCATCGCAATGCAATGCCTGTAGGAGCGGCGCAAGCCGCGATGGCTGGCTCGGCCTCCTATGGCGGCGT
>JAIVHA010000146.1 GCA_020201295.1 Lysobacteraceae bacterium
GGATCACAATTTGGACTGCAGATAGTTCTGCAACCCGAGTTTTTCGACCAGCTCCAGCTGGGTCTCCAGCCAGTCGATGTGCTCCTCCTCGCTCTCGAGAATGCTCTCGAACAATTCCCGTGACACATAATCCCGCACGGATTCGCAATGCACAATGGCGTCGCGCAACGGCGGCAGGGCCTCGCGCTCCAGATCCAGGTCACACTGCAACATCTCCGGCACATTCTCGCCGATCTTGAGTTTGCCCATATCCTGCAAATTGGGCAGCCCCTCCAAAAACAGGATACGCTTGATGAGCGCATCGGCGTGCTTCATCTCGTCGATGGACTCGTGGTATTCGTGTTCGTTGAGTTCCTTCAGTCCCCAGTTTTCGTACATCCGCGCATGCAGGAAATACTGGTTGATGGCGGTCAGTTCGTTACGCAGGGCCTTGTTGAGAAATTCGATAACCTTGGTATCGCCCTTCATGAATCCTCCTGTCGGGTAAACAAACGCGTGGGGCCGCCGTCGCTCGTGGCTGCGCGACGGGGCCTGTCGAAGAGTAATGGGTAATGGAAGCCTAGCAGATTTTCAGGCAGCTACCTCGGACGCTTCTCCACAGCAACCGGAGCAGTCGAGCGCATCCTTGAGTACCTGGCGCGCCGCACAGGCGCATTTGCCACATTGCGTGGCAACGCCAAGGTTGCGGCTCAGATCGCGCAGGTGGACCGCGCCCTGTTCCTGGACCGCGGAGCGGATCGCGCCGCAGGTTACGCCTTTGCAGAGACAGACATACATGGTGGCTTCCTCCTGACGCCTATTTGAATGCAAATGAGAGTGATTGTCAATCGTATTGGTAGCAATACACCATTATGGTCCGGTTTTCAGTCTGGCAATGAGGCATGAAAAATTATAACTTGCTGTTTAATTTATAAATGTTATAGGGCCATCATACCGGCGCAGGCCAGTGTCCAGGGCCTAGGAGGAATGGCACTGACTTAACGTCATTGCGAGCGAAGCGCGGCATCTCCTACCATGAAATCAGTCAGTTGGAGATTGCCACGTCACTTCGTTCCTCGCAATGACGGGCATCTTCCGGCTCAAGTCAGTGCCATTCCTCCTAGTGCTTTGGGACTCGCAACACTCACCCTTCGCCCCCCCTCTGCGGGCATGCAATGCACTCTACGGGTCTCCGGCGTGCGGGAGTGCCGGCCGCGGCATCCCTGCACCGGTATCGCACCCGGAACGCCCGGCGCCGCCCCAACCCGGTGCGATCCACCCGGGGGCCAGCGGCCCCCGGGTTCGTACACTACAAAGAAATCGGGGTTCTACCGGCCGCCCCTCCCCTTTGCCTGCACCGGCATAGTGCTTGCAGGCACTCCGGTAGCGCGGCCAGTGGGCCGGCTGCGATAGACTGTCGCATGGACGAACCTTGCCCCGACCCGGCACCGCCGGCCACCAGGAATCCCATCATGCTGGACCAGACCCTGACCATTATCCTTGCCGGTGGTGTCGGCTCGCGCCTGCACCCCCTTACCCGCGACCGCGCCAAACCGGCCGTTCCCTTCGGCGGCAAGTACCGCATCATCGACTTCAGCCTTACCAACTGCCTCCATTCCGGACTGCGGCGAGTCCTGGTACTCACCCAGTACAAGTCCCACTCCCTGCAGAAGCACCTGCGCGACGGCTGGTCCATCTTCAACCCGGAGTTGGGTGAATACATCACCACTGTGCCTCCGCAGATGCGCCAGGGCGAGCAGTGGTATGCCGGCACTGCCGACGCCATCCATCAGAACCTGTACCTGCTGGAACGGAGCGGCGCGAAATACGTGGTAATCCTGTCCGGCGACCATATCTACCGCATGGACTATGCCCCGATGCTGAACTTCCATGCCGAGCGTCAGGCCGAGGTGACCGTTGCCTGCATGCAGGTACCCGTCACCGAGGCCGGCGGCTTCGGTATCCTGCAGGTGAACCAGGAACAGCGTATCCAGGACTTTCAGGAAAAACCCGCGACACCAGCCACCCTGCCGGACAATCCCGACCAGGCGCTGGCCTCCATGGGCATCTATGTCTTCAACATCGAACTGTTGCTGGAGACCCTCAAGGCCGATCACGCGGATGCGGCGTCGGGCCATGACTTCGGCAAGAACATCCTGCCCAGGCTGATCGCGCGCCAGACCCTGTTTGCCTACCCCTTCGGCGGCGAGGAAGGACGCGTAACCCCGGATCGCTACTGGCGCGACGTGGGCACCATTGATGCCTTCTACGATTCCAACATGGACCTGCTGCTGCCGGTGCCGCCGCTGGACCTGTACCAGGACGACTGGTCGATCCGCACCTATGCCAGCCAGCGGCCGCCGGCGCGCACCGTGCCCGGCGCCTCTGGCGACGAAGGCATTTTCATCAATTCCATCATCGCCGGCGGCACGGTGATTGCGGGCGGCAGCGTGCAGCACTCGGTATTGTTCTCGAAGGTGTACGTGGGCGACGAAGCCCTGGTGGAAGACAGCCTGCTGTTCGATGACGTGCACGTGGGCGATGGTGCGTCCCTGCGCCACTGCATCGTCGACAAGGATGTCCGGATTCCGGCCGGGGCGCGCATCGGCCATGATCCTGACCAGGATGGTGCCCGCTTCACGGTATCGGACAAGGGAGTGGTGGTGGTGCCGAAGGGCTATCGTTTCACAAACTGAGCCTGCAGGCAGCATGCCTCACCCCGGACTGTTCGCGGGCAGAGCCCGCTCCTACGGGTGGCAATCGTGCATCCTGTAGGAGCGGCCTTCGGCCGCGAAGGCCTGCAGGTCACCGGACTGTTCGCGGGCAAAGCCCGCTCCTACGGGTGGCAATCGTGCCCCTTGTAGGAGCGGCCTTCGGCCGCGAAGGAGATGTTGCACCACAGGCTTGATCGCGGGCAAAGCCCGCTCCTACAATCAGGTCGTCGAACCACCAAGGATGGTGACAATGATCCATTATCATGGAAGAAACCTGCGTATCGGCCGTGTTTCGGAAACCGGACGCCCCTACCTCATTACCACCGTCACCCATAATCGTCATCCGCTGTTTCTCGACTGGCGCATCGGGCGGTTGCTGGCAATGCACTTGCGTGATGCCACGGAACACGGCTACGTCGACACGCTGGCATGGGTGGTCATGCCGGATCATCTGCATTGGTTGATGGCCCCCGGCACGGAATCCCTGAATGCCATCGTACGACGCATAAAATCGCGCACTACACGCGCGATCCATCAGAAACTGGGCACATCAGGGCCGGTATGGCAGAAGGGTTATCACGACCATGCCGTGCGGCGACATCAAGACGTCCGCATGTTGGCGCGTTACATCATCGCCAACCCATTGCGCGCAGGTTTGGTGGAATCGATTGGGGATTACCCGCTATGGGATGCCATATGGCTGTAGGAGCGGCCTTCGGCCGCGAAGGCCTGCAGGTCACCGGACTGTTCGCGGGCAGAGCCCGCTCCTACGGGTGGCAATCGTGCCCCTTGTAGGAGCGGCCTTCGGCCGCGAAGGCCTGCAGGTCACCGGGCTGTTCGCGGGCAGAGCCCGCTCCTACGGGTGGCAATCGCGTAGCTTGTAGGAGCGGCCTTCGGCCGCGAACATCAAGCCAGGCGCCAGCATGTATCAGAAGAGTAGCAGAAACACCATCGACTCCTGCTGGGCCAGGAGCGCACGCTCAGCGCGCCTGCATGCTCTCCCGCAATCGAGCCTGCATCTCCCGTAGCGTTTGATTGCCGGGATCGGTGGTCAAGCCATTCCGGATGCTGATCGCGGCGGATGCCAGGTCGCCCTTGCGCCATTCGTATTCCGCGCGTTCCGCATAGAGGCGCGCGACCTCCGCGCGCTGCCCTGCGGTCAGGGGCGGCGTTTCCTTCACGGTCGGCTTCGCTACCGCTTCCTCCTTCACAGACTCTTCTGCTACCGGTTCATCTGCTGCCGGTTCTTCTGCTACCGGTTCTTCTGCTACCGGGTTCTCCACCACAGGTTCCTGCATCACCTCGTCCTTCATGGGCTCGCCTGCCATGGCGGTTGCCAGGTCGTCCTCCACAGGGGCAGCGCCGGGAGGAGTGAAACTTATACCCTTCTCCAGATCCGGCTCCGGAAGCGGGGCACTGACCGGTCTGGGGATGAAAGTGGCGGAGCGATCCCCTTCCGGCAATGATGGTGGTGTGTCCAGCGCGGCGAATTCGGCATTCTGGCTCTCCTCTTCCCGTGCTTCGGGCCCAGCCCGGGTGTCAGGAACACTTGATGCCAGGGGTTGTTCCGAAACAGATCCGAAGAATTTCGAAGCCAATCGATCGACGGCCTGATCGGTAACACCCCTGATCGATGCGACAGGCAAGGGGACACGATCGATCCAGGCATCCTTGGTAAGTACCGCGGCGAGCACTGCACTGGCCAGGATGGCGGCAGCACGCCAGCGTTTCGTGCTGCGTCTCAGACTGTTCAGTCGCCCGGCCATGACCATGGTTTCATCTTCGTTGGCTGGCGGAGTGTGCCTCGATGGAGGTACTGATTTCTTCCTGAGCCCAGGTGTGATCGCAGGTACGGCGGTAACGGCTGGTGACTCGAAGCGAATGACGGGATCGGGCCTGAAAATGGGTTCGGCTTTTGCCTTGGCCTCGCGCTGTGGTTCGGGCTGGAACTTCGGTTCGGGCTTGCGCTCGGGGAGTGGTGCTGCTGCGCGGGTGTCCTCGCTTTTCGTCAGCCCTCCATGCGTAAGCTCTTCGGCACAGCACTGGTTGATAAGACCCGGAAGGCCAGCACTTTCCTGATGAATCGCCGCGACCGTGGCCGGCTGGAACAGGATGTCTGACATTGCAGCTTCGCGCAGGCGATGGCGGATATAGTCCGCGGTCTCGTTCGCAGACAATGGTTCGACCTGATAGGTTCGATCGATAGCCACACATTCGGAAGCGTTCGAAGCACCCGGCAGCCAGGTCTCGGGGTCGCTAGTGCTGGAAAAAACGAGGGCGGCATGCCCCTTGGGGAAGAAATGCAGGAGCAGATCGAGATCGTCCGTCGAAAGCTGTTCCGCATCATCTACGATCAGGAGGATCGGGCGTTTCTGTTTCTCCGCCAGTGACAGCATCATAACCAGGTGCCGGCGCAGGAATGATTCGTCATCATCCACGGCATTAAGTTTCAGCGCCCTTGCCACCTCGACCAGCAACTTGCCCGGTGCCGGTTTTTCCACCAACCCAACCAAGGCATGGCTCATGCTCTGTCGAAGGGCACGCAAAAGTACCGTCTTTCCGCTCCCGACGGGGCCGGTCACACACAGCAGGTGCAATCCCGCGGCTACATCCTGTTGCAGCGCATTCAGCACGCGCATCTGGCCCGCAGCGGTATAGAGCGAGACCCGGTCTGGCCCCGCGGGAAATGCTTTGGTCGCCATATCGCCAAGATCAGGATCCATCGACTACTCCACTGACACACATGTATACCCGTGCTGGGCGGGTATCGAAAGGTGGATCTTCACACTTTTTAGCTCCATATTATGTACGACACCGTACAGACGACAGCGCGATCTGCCATTAGCCTGTTCATTCCATTGGGAAACTCCACGGGGGCGACCCGTGATTCACTACAAGGAGATCAATATGAACTGGGATATCGTTGAGGGCAACTGGAAGCAATTCAAGGGCAAGGTAAAGGCAAAGTGGGGAAAACTCACTGACGATAACCTTGACGTCATTTCCGGGAAGCGTGACCAACTTGCAGGCAAGATCCAGGAGACCTATGGCGTCTCAAAAGATGAAGCCGAGGAGCAGATCAAGGACTTCGAAGAACAGAACCAGGATATACGCCACTAGGCTTCAGCCTTGACCACCACGCTTCTGCCAGCAGCACCAGGGCTTCCTGGTGCTGCTACGCGTCAATTGGCTTTCCGGCAGTCATGAGGCCGGGGTTAAATTTGAGTCGGGGATGCGGGGTGTTATTACAGGTCATGCATCACTCCACAGGCAGACCGGCGCCCTTCCATTCCGGAAATCCGTCCTGCAAACGGCGCGCCTGGAAGCCCTTCTTGCGCAAGCGCTCCACGGCCTCGTAGGCCAGCACACAGTAGGGGCCGCGGCAATAGGCCACCACCTCGCAGTCGGTTGGCAGGTCAGCAAGGTGCCGTTCCAGTTCGGACAGCGGAATGTTGATGGCCCCCGGCACATGACCGGCGGCAAATTCCTCCGGCGGGCGCACATCGATCACCGTCACCAGCCCATCGCGGGCACGATCCAGCAGTTCATTGGCGGGCAGCGGTTCGAGGCCATCCTTCACGGTGAGATAGGCGCTGATCAGGCGATCCACCTCGGCCATATGGGTCTCGGCGAAACGGCGCAGGCATTCCAGCAGGTGCACCACGTCCCCGCCCGACAACCGGTAGTGCACATGCTGCCCTTCCTTGCGGTTGCTCACCAGACCAGCCTGGCGCAGCTGCTGCAGGTGCTGGGAGGTGTTGGCGACGCTGAGGCCAGACACCTTGGCCAGCGATTCCACACTGCGCTCGCCTTGGGCCAGGTATTCGAGGAGTTCCAGCCGGTTGGCGTTACCGAGTGCCTTGCCGACACGGGCGAACTGGGCGAACAGATCTTGCTTGAAATGGCTCTTTCCGGGCATGGGGCCTCGCGACATCCACAATTCAATAAATGACTTGAATAGTATACGCCAAACCGGCCAACCTGGCTCCCGGGCGATCACCAGGATGCCCAGGCGCCAATGCCGAACAAGAAATGCCCGCTTTCTGTCTACTGCGAGCGAGCCCGGACAAACAAGGTCATGGCCCGCGCCTTCACCATCCTGCGACTGCTCACGAGCGCGGCAAGTCCGATACCCAGCAACCACCAGGTGGTGGGTTCCGGGACAGCGGCCAGAAAGCCACGTATCTCACCCGCCCCGTACATAGTTGTATGGATATTGAAGTAGGCACGCCCGCCATCGATGCCAGTCGCAAGCGCGGTCTCCGCATCGAGCAAGGTCCCTCCGTTGTTGTTCACGAAGGATGAGTTGAAACTGGATGCCAGGGTCAAGTCGAGCAGGACCGAATACGAACCACTGGTAACGCCCAGGGGAAAACCGGTGAATGACGGCGTGGTGGTTGCCACCCCTGCATTCCCGGGGGGATCGATACAGCAGTGAATATGCGCAACCGTGGTGGTACCGATCAAATCCGAAAAGATCACTTCTATACCCAGCGTGTGCAAGTCTGAATCGTAGGTGACCGATGCGGTACCGATTCCCGGCGAGGCATTCGATGGGTTTTCAGCGAGACCGGTCAAGGTTGCCGTGTAGACGATAGGCAACGCCTGTGCAGCGCCCGCACCGAGCAACAGCACGATCATAATGAGTCGAAAAATCGATTTCATGATTCGCTCCTGGAAACACTGACTGGAAGAGGGAGGAAAAGCGGGGATACCCGTTCAATCTAGCAGCAATACCTGTGCCACGGGTGTGCAGTTGATGCACTGCTCTGTATTGCATAGGCATTTATTCATTACACTCTGACGGTGGCGCGGCAACTGTAAAAAACCTGGAATCAGTCCCCCAAGTCTTCCCTTCCCAGCGGCGGATCGATTTCGCGGACCGTCCATATCACCCCAGCCGGAATCCATGTTGCTGATTCCTGTTGATTTCAGCACTCGCCCTGCACTGGCCACGCCGGGGCAGTGGCCAGTGACTAGCGGCTGATGGGAAGATTCACCGCTGTGGCCAGCGTCGGCCATGCAAGCATCCGCGGAGGAAACAGGAAGATGAAACCACGCGACCTGGTGATCCTCGGCGGTAGCCCCGGCGGCCTGGTGGTAGCCAGCGTCGCAGCCCAGCTCGGCCTGCGCGTCACCCTGGTCGAGAAATCGGAACAGCTCGGCGGCGAGCTGGTGCATGAAATCGTGCTGGCCATGCAGACCGGCGCGAAGATCAGGGACCTGTCCGCCGCCATACACGCCTATCCCACCCTGGCGCAGATTCACCGTCGCGCCGCGAACACCGCCTATGCCCACAAGCTGTTCAGCCCGGGCACCCGCACCCTGGTCAAATGGCTGCATCGGCTGTGGCCCTCGTGACGCAGTACTCCGCGGCCATCGAACCGGCCCACTACGAGGCCTGGTACCACAGCCCGCGCGGACGCTGGATCGCCGGGCGGGAATTCGCCCTGCTGCAGGCGCTGCTGCCCGCGCACGCGGGTGACCGCCTGCTGGACGTGGGCTGCGGCACCGGCCATTTCAGTCGACGGTTCCAGGCCAGCGGCCTGCACGTCACCGGACTGGACCCGGACCCCGCCATGCTGGCCTTCGCCCGTGCCCAGCCGGGCGTGGTGCGCTACCTGCAGGGACGCAGCGAGCGGTTGCCCTTTGCCGACGGGGAATTCGATTATGCCGGCGCCATCACCAGCCTGTGTTTCGTGGCGGATCCGGTAAGGGCACTGGCTGAGCTGTGGCGGGTCAGTCGGCATGGCGTGGTGCTTGGGCTGTTGAACGCGCCCGGGCGATGTCCTGCAGGGTCGGCCATTCCGCCAGTCCCGGGTCGTCGAAGGCACCGCCGCAGTTGAGCTGGCGCACCTGTGGCTGGCGCTCGGAGTGCAGGCGGAACAGGTAGACCTGCATGTGCCGGCTCACGCCGCCATCGGATTTCCCAAACAGCATCGAGCCCCCCATGCGCACGGCCGCCAGCTGCACCGGCTGCGTCATCACCACCTGGTCGGTGCGTGTGGATACCCGGATGATTTCGAAGCGATCCGGCCGAACCTGCTGTACCGTTTCCCGCAGCGGGTTGATCTCCAGCTGGCAGTGGGGCTTGAACTCGTTGATCGCCGTCACGATCGTGCCGTCCTGGAAAAATATCCGGGTACGCTCGCTGGGGAAACTCACCTCCTGGTGCAATTCGAAGCTGCCGGTCTGGATGGGCACATAGGCGTTGGTGGCGGCGTCCCGTATGGTCAGGGACGTGCAGGCCTGCAGCGGGAACAGGAGGCACAACAGAAGAAGTCGGTTCATGGTCGTAGGGTCTCCTGACGGATATCGGAGCCTGATAGAGCTGGTTCAGGCACTGTAGGAGCGACGCAAGTCGCGATTCCTGGCAAAATTTCCGCAATCGCGACTTGCGTCGCTCCTACTATGATCCACTGCACTCCATACCATCCAGTGACACAGGATAAAAATTGATCATTGACAATCCCGGGGCGGGTGACTAGCATATTCAATTCTTCAATTGAATAACTGATTTACTAGGCGCGCACGCGAGGTAATGCCCATGGAAGCCTTCCTGATGACCTACGAGGTGCCCATCCGCCTGGGCTTCTTCTTCGGCATCTTCCTGATCATGGCGGCGTGGGAAATGGCGGCGCCGCGCCGCGTGTTGCAGCATTCCAAATGGGTGCGCTGGGGCAACAATCTGGGCCTGGTGTTCCTCAACAGTTTCGTGTTGCGGGTGCTCGCCCCCACCGCCGCCGTCGGCATGGCCCTGTTCGCCAACGAGCAGGGCTGGGGACTGTTCAATTACCTCGACGTGCCCTTCTGGCTGGCGGTGCTGGCCTCGGTGCTGATCCTGGATTTCTTCATCTGGCTGCAGCACGTCATGGTGCATGCCATCCCCCTGCTGTGGCGCCTGCACCGGGTGCATCATGCCGACCTGGATTTCGACGTCACCACCGGGGCGCGCTTCCATACCCTGGAGATCCTGCTGTCCATGGGCATCAAGTTCGCCGTCATCCTGCTGCTGGGCCCGCCGCTGGTGGCGGTGGTGATCTTCGAGGTGCTGCTCGACGCCACCGCCATGTTCAACCACAGCAATGTGCGCATGCCCCTGGGCCTGGACCGGGTGCTGCGCTGGTTCGTGGTCACGCCGGACATGCACCGCGTGCACCATTCCACCGAGGACGACGAGACCAACAGCAACTTCGGCTTCAACCTGCCCTGGTGGGACCGGCTGTTCGGCACCTACCGCGACCAGCCGCGCGCCGGCCACGAGGGCATGGACATCGGCATCCGTTCCTTCCGCGAGGACAAGTGGTGTTCCTGGCTGCCGGGCATGCTGACCATCCCCTTCGTGGGCAAGATCAGCGACTACGCCATCAATCGCCGGCGCTGGGAGGACTGAGATGCAACGCAATGCCATACGGATATTGCTGGTGCTGGTGCTGCTGATCGGCGTCACGCTCGCGCTGCTGTACCGTGACCGGCTCGATGTCGCCGCGCTGGAGCAATGGGTGCAATCCGCCGGCCTGGCCGCGCCCCTGCTGTTCATGCTGATCTATGCCGTCGGCGCGGTGTTCTTCCTGCCCGGCTCGGTGCTCACCCTGGCCGGCGGCGCCCTGTTCGGGCCGGTGCTGGGCACCTTCTACAACCTCACCGGCGCCACCCTGGGCGCCCTGCTCGCTTTCCTGGTGGCGCGCTACCTGGCCTCGGACTGGGTGGCGCAGCGGGCCGGTGGTCGCCTGAAACAGCTGATCGCGGGCGTGGAAGAGGAAGGCTGGCGCTTCGTGGCCTTCACACGCCTGGTGCCCCTGTTCCCCTTCAACCTGCTCAACTACGCCCTCGGCCTGACCCGCATCCGCCTGTGGCACTACCTGCTCGCCACCTACGTGTGCATGCTGCCCGGTGCCTTCGCCTACACCTACCTGGGCTACGCGGGACGTGAAGCCATCGCCGGTGGCGAGGGCCTGATCCAGAAGGGCCTGCTGGCGCTGGCACTGCTGGCCACCGTGGCTTTCCTGCCGCGCCTGGTGAACCGCTGGCGCAAGCCGCCCATGGTGGACGTCCCGGAACTCAAGCAGCGCCTGGACGCAGGCACTGACGTGCTGGTGCTGGACGTGCGCACGCCGGAGGATTTCAGCGGTGAGCAGGGTCACATCCCCGGCGCCCTGAACATCCCGCTGCCGGAATTGCCGGCGCGAATAATGGAATTGAACGACCGCCCGCAACGTCCCATTGTCACCATCTGCCGTACCGACCGCATGTCCAGCCAGGCGGCGCGCCTGCTGGCACAACAGGGTTTCACCGACGTGCGCGTGGCGCGCATGGGCATGACCGACTGGAACCGGAACGGGTTTCCGGTGGAATACAGAAGGTAGGAGCGGGCTCTGCCCGCGAACAGCCAACATCCGGTTCGCGGCCGAAGGCCGCTCCTACAGGGTGTATGCCACTCCCGCAAGCAGGCGCACAGCATCATTGCAAGCGAAGCAATGACGTTTACTTTTAAACACATCTACAAGGAATGACTATGCAGACACAGAAACGACTCACCCTCGCGCTCACCCTGCTCCTGCTGGTCCTTGCACACCTCACCGCCCACGCCGAAGACGCACAGCTCCAGCATCAGGGCCTGACCCTCAATGCCCACTGGCAACCGGTCGGCGACGATTGGCAATCCCAACCCGTGATCCTCATCACCCACGGCACCCTGGCCCATGGCCGCATGGAGATCACCGCGGCCTTGCAGAACCTGCTCGGGGATGCCGGGCTGAGTTCCCTGTCCATCAACCTCTCGCTTGGCCAGGACCAGCGCGAAGGCATGTACGACTGCGAGACCGTGCACCGTCACCAGCACACGGATTCCCTGGACGAGATCGGCCTCTGGCTGCATTGGTTGCAGGAACAGGGTGCGCAGGACGTGGTACTGCTGGGCCATTCCCGCGGCGCCAACCAGACCGCCTGGTTCGCGGCAGAGCGGGATGCGGACCTGATCCAGAAGGTCGTGCTGATCGCACCCCAGACCTGGGATGCGGAATACGCCGCCCGCAGCTATGAGAAAAGCTACGGCGTACCGCTGGAGGAACTGCTGGAGGAGGCCCGAGCGCGGGTCAAGGCCGGCAAGGGTGACACGGAACTCAAGACCCAGGGCTTCATCTACTGCCCCCAGGCCACGGCGACGGCGGAGGCCGTGCTGTCCTACTACGAACCGGACAGCCGCTTCGACACCCCCACCCTGCTGCCCGGGATCAACAAGCCGGTGCTGGTGATCGCAGGCTCCGAGGACGATGTGGTGCCGGGCCTGCCGGAACGGCTGGCGTCCCTGGCGGACAAGGGTGATATCGAGCTAACCATGATCGACGGCGCGGATCACTTCTTCCGTGATTTTTTCGCCGATGACATGGTGGAGGCAATCCGGGTGTTTGTAGCCGAATGAACGTCTGTTCCACCCTGTAGGAGCGGCCTTCAGCCGCGAACCGGATGTGGTGCACCGTTCGCGGCCGAAGGCCGCTCCTACAGGGTGTGCGCCATGCCCAGGGGACGGGATCCGCCCCCTCTCCGTTTAATGCTCCCGCGTGGCGCGGAAGCGGATCTCCGGGAAACGCTCCATGGTGAGATCCAGGTTCACTCGCGTCGGCGCGATGTAGACCAGTTCGCCGGCTTGATCCAGGGCCAGATGTTCGTAGGCCTTGTCGCGCAGCTTCTCCAGCGCCTTGGGGTCGTCGGTCTCGACCCAGCGGGCGGTGGACACGGCCACCTTCTCGAAGCTCGCCTCCACCTTGTACTCGTCGCGCAGACGCTGCGCCACCACCTCGAACTGCAGGATCCCCACGGCGCCCAGGATCAGGTCGTTGTTCTTCAACGGTCGGAACAGCTGGGTGGCGCCCTCCTCGCATAATTGATCCAGACCCTTCTGCAGGGCCTTCATGCGCAGCGGGTCGCGCAGCACGGCGCGGCGGAACAGTTCCGGCGCGAAGTTGGGGATGCCGGTGAACTTGAGGTCCTCGCCCTGGGTGAAGGTGTCGCCGATGCGGATGGTGCCATGGTTGTGCAGGCCGATGATGTCGCCGGGGAAGGCCTCTTCCACATGGCCGCGGTCGGCGGCCAGGAAGGTCATGGCATTGGCCACCTGCACCGTCTTGCCGATGCGCACGTGCTGCATCTTCATGCCGCGGGTATAGCTGCCGGAGCAAACGCGCAGGAAGGCGATGCGGTCGCGGTGCTGGGGGTCCATGTTGGCCTGGATCTTGAACACGAAGCCGGTGAACTTCTCTTCCGTGGGTTCCACCATGCGCGCCGTGGCATCGCGCGGCTGCGGGCCGGGCGCGACCTTCACGAAGTCGTCGAGCAGTTCCTGCACACCGAAATTGTTGATGGCGGAACCGAAGTACACGGGTGTCAGTTCGCCGGCCAGGTAGGCATCCAGGTCGAAGCCGTGGCTGGCACCCTGCACCAGTTCGATCTCGTCACGCAGTTCCTGCGCCTGGCCGCCCAGCAGTTCGTCGAGCATCGGGTTGTCCAGGCCCTTGATGATGGTGGCGCTCTGTTTTACGTCATTCTTGCCCGCGGCGTAGAGATGCACCTCATTTTCCACCAGGCTGTACACCCCCTTGAAGCGCCGGCCCATGCCGATGGGCCAATTCATGGGGGCGCAGCGGATCTTCAGCACCTCCTCCACCTCGTCGAGCAACTCGATGGGCTCCTTGCCCTCGCGGTCGAGCTTGTTGATGAAGGTGAAGATGGGGGTGGTGCGCAGGCGGCAGACATCCATCAGCTTGATGGTGCGTGCCTCGACGCCCTTGGCCACGTCGATGACCATGAGCGCGGAGTCCACCGCCGTGAGGGTGCGGTAGGTGTCCTCGGAGAAGTCCTCGTGGCCGGGGGTGTCGAGCAGGTTCACCATGGCGTCGCGGTAGGGGAACTGCATCACCGAGGAGGTCACGGAGATGCCGCGCTCCTGTTCCATGGTCATCCAGTCGGAGGTGGCATGGCGCGCCGCCTTGCGGCCCTTGACGGAACCGGCGAGCTGGATGGCACCCCCGAACAGCAGCAGCTTCTCGGTGAGGGTGGTCTTGCCCGCGTCGGGGTGGGAGATGATGGCGAAGGTGCGGCGCCGGGTGGCTTCTTCGATCAGAGACGTCATGGGGTGCAGGTCTGGAATTCGGTTGACCGGTGATTATACCGGATTCAGGCCGGCTTTGTCGGGCCTCGCCCGACGCCAACCCTACAGGTTCAGCGCCAGCACCAGGGCATCCTCGCGGCCATTGGGGCCCGGGTAGTAGCCCTTGCGCACCCCGATCTCGTTGAATCCCATCCTGCCGTACAGGGCCAGCGCCGGGGTATTGGAGGGTCGCACCTCCAACAGCACCATGTCGGCGCCGTGGCGCAGGGCCAGGCCAAGGAAATGCTTGAGTATTTTTCGGCCCAGACCCTGCCCCTGGGATTCCGGGCGCACGGTCAGGTTGAGCATATGGGCCTCGCCCACCGCCACGCTCATCACCCCATAGGCCAGGATGCCGCCCTCCCGTTCATAGAGCCAGCAGTTGTACCCCACCCGCAGGCAGTCCTTGAGGATGGCCCGGGTCCAGGGGTGTTCGTAGGCGCGCACCTCGATCTCCATGACGGCATCGAGGTCCTCCTCGCGCATGGGGCGGAAACGGGGGGGGAAGGAGTGGGCCGCGGCGCTCATGGGAATATTGACGGAGGTTCAGCCTCGACCTTGAGCCGTACGTTGGGCCAGCTGCAGATCCTGCCAGGCCTTGCGCTTCTCGGCGGGGCTGCGCAACAGGTAGGCCGGGTGGTAGGTGGCGACCAGCGGGATACCCGCCTCCCCGTAGCGGTGCACCTGGCCGCGCAGCTTGCCGATGGGCTGGTCGCTGTACAGCAGGCACTGGGCGGCAATACGGCCCACGGCCAGGATCAGCGCCGGATCGATGAGTTCGATCTGGCGCTGCAGGTAAGCTGTACAGCAGGCCACCTCGTCCGCATGGGGGTCGCGGTTGTTGGGCGGGCGGCACTTGAGGATGTTGGTGATGTAGACCTGGCCACGGGCCAGGCCCACGGCCTTGAGCATGGCGTCCAGCAACTGGCCGGCACGGCCCACGAAGGGTTCGCCCTGGCGATCCTCCTCGGCCCCCGGTGCCTCGCCGATGACGAGCCAGCGGGCCTGGGGATCGCCGACCCCGAACACGGTCTGGGTACGGCTGCGATGCAGCTCGCAACGGGTACAGTTCGCCACCGCCGCCTGCAGGGCTTGCCAGTCCAGGGCCGCAATGGCTTCGGCATCCGCGCCCGGCAGGCCCGGTTGCACGGGCGGCAAGGCGACCCCTGCTTCGGGGTTGGCGTCCCGCGCGAGCCATGGCTGGATGCCCATGGCCTCCAGGTATGCGGTTTGTCGCTGTGGATCCAGTGCCATGGCTCCCTACACATCCCCCTTCTGCGGGTGCTCCCGCGTGGCGGGCTGGGCCAGCTTGTTCAGGGCATTGATATAGGCCCGTGCCGAGGCGATGACGATGTCGGTATCGGAGCCCTGGCCGTTGACGATGGTGCCGTCCTTCGCCAACCGCACCGTCACCTCGCCCTGGGCATCGGTACCGCTGGTGATGCTGTTGACCGAGTAGAGCTGCAGCACCGAGCCACTGTGCACGATGGCCTCCAGTGCCTTGAAGGCGGCATCCACTGGGCCACCGCCGAGAGCATTGGCGCGCTGCTCCTCGCCGTTCACCAACAGGGTCACGGCGGCATTGGGCGTCTCGCCGGTCTCGGAGCAGACCTTCAGGGCCACCAGCCGGTACTGCTCGTTGGCGGTCTCCTGGCTGGCCTCGCTCACCAGGGCCTGCAGGTCTTCGTCGAAGATCTCGTGCTTCTTGTCGGCAAGATCCTTGAAGCGCGTGAAGGTATCGTTCAGTGCTTCCTCGGATTGGAATTCGATGCCCAGTTCCTTGAGACGGCTCTTCAGGGCATTACGGCCCGAGTGCTTGCCGAGCACGATGCGGTTGGCGCTCCAGCCTACGTCCTGCGCACGCATGATTTCGTAGGTCTCGCGGCTCTTGAGCACCCCGTCCTGGTGAATGCCCGACTCATGGGCAAAGGCATTGGCGCCGACGACGGCCTTGTTGGGCTGCACGGCGAAACCGGTGACGCCCGAGACCAGCCGGGAGCAGGTCATGATCTGGGTGGTGTCGAGGTCCGTCTGGCAGGGGAACACGTCCTGGCGCGTGGCCACGGCCATGACGATCTCTTCCAGCGCGGCGTTGCCGGCGCGTTCGCCGAGACCGTTGATGGTGCACTCCACCTGGCGCGCGCCGTTCAACACTGCCGACAGGGAGTTGGCCACGGCCAGGCCGAGGTCGTTATGGCAATGCACGGAGAACACCGCCTGGTCGGCATTGGGCACGCGCTCGATGAGCTTGTGGATCAGGTCACCGAACTGGTGCGGGAGGTTGTAGCCCACGGTGTCGGGGATGTTGACGGTGCGCGCCCCGGCGGCGATGACCGCCTCGATGACGCGGCAGAGGAAATCCAGGTCCGAACGCCCGGCGTCCTCGGGGGAGAACTCCACGTTGTCGGTGTACTGGCGAGCGCGCTTCACGGCCCGCACCGCCTGTTCCACCACCTGGTCCGGCTCCATGCGCAACTTCATCTTCATGTGGATGGGCGAAGTGGCAATGAAGGTGTGGATGCGGGCCGAATTGGCGTCCTTGAGGGCCTCGCCGGCACGATCGATGTCCTTGTCCAGGGCCCGGGCCAGGCCGCACACAGTGCTGTCCCTGACCGCCCGGGCCACCGCCTGCACCGCCTCGAAGTCCCCCACACTGGCGATGGGGAAACCCGCCTCGATGACGTCCACCCGCATGCGCTCCAGGGCCTTGGCGATTCGTACCTTCTCGTCCCTGGTCATGGAGGCGCCGGGACTTTGCTCGCCATCGCGCAAGGTGGTATCGAAAATGATTAATTTGTCTTTGCCGCTCATGATCTGCTCCGCTCGATCCCCCACGGTCCGTGGGGGATGGATTCCGCTGCGGCAAGCATACCAAAGCCGGTTCCGGCCTGCCCGCCGCGCGTTTGAAAAGTGATTGGTTGCGTGATGATCCCCCGCCGGGGTGGGTGATTAGTTGCCGCCGGGCGGCAGCAGTCGCAGCACGAGCAGCAGCCCGCCGGACGGCAGGCTGGAGGGGGCACCAAAATGGCGGGCTACTCGGTTCATGGGTCAGAATATAAAACATTCGCACGCGCATGCCAAGTCTCGGACCACCCCTCCTGTAGGAGCGGGCCTTGCCCGCGAACCAGCGTGGAATATACCTTCGCGGGCAAGGCCCGCTCCTACGGGGAAACCCGCTCCCAGGGCCTCTAGCCCTGCCCCGGGGGGTCGGTGGGCAGTACGCTCTTGCGGTGGCGCAAGGTAAAGACGATGCCGGAAACCACATAGATGGTGAAGCCGAGGAACAACACGGCGGGGGGATTGAGATTGGTAACGACCAGCATCAGAACGATGACCAGCATGGCCACGTAGGGTACGCGCTTCTTGAAGTCGAATTCCTTGAAGCTGTAGTAGCGCACGTTACTCACCATCAGGAGGCCCATGGCGATGGTGAGCAACGCGGCGGGAAAG
>JAIVHA010000113.1 GCA_020201295.1 Lysobacteraceae bacterium
GGGCTGGTGCCCGGGGTAAAGGCCTTTTCACAGCTCAGGCAATGCCGCGAGCAGGCCGATTGGGCGGCCTTGCTGGCGGACTGGCGCGCGACCCTGGAGGCGCTGGGCACGGCCTTCCGTGACGGCCAGGCACAGGTGGATCCCCGCGAGTATCCCAACACCTGTCAGTACTGCACCCTCACACCCCTGTGCCGTATTCAGGAGCAGGTCGCGCTGGCGCCGGAACCGGAACAGGAGGGGGATGGCGATGACTGAAACTCGCCCCGTGGAGGACGCGGCGACCCGCGCCCGGGCCCTCGATCCGCAACAGTCCTTCATAACCCAGGCACCGGCGGGTTCCGGCAAGACCGGACTGCTGACCCAGCGTTTCCTGCGCCTGCTGGCCGGGGTCAACAATCCCGAGGAGATCATCGCCATCACCTTTACCCGCAAGGCGGCGGGGGAGATGCAGGCGCGCATCCTCGAGGCCCTGGAAGCGGGCGGGTCGGACCAGCCGCCGCCAGCGGCCCATGAACGCCTGACCTGGGACTGTGCCCGCGCGGCCCTGGCGCGGGATCGCGAACTGGGCTGGTCGCTGCGCGCCAACCCGGCGCGGCTGCGGGTGCAGACCATCGATTCCCTGTGTGCCGCCCTGGCGCGGCAGATGCCGTTGTTGTCCCGCTTCGGTGCCGTGCCCCAGACCGTGGAGGATGCACGGCCGCTGTACATCGAGGCGGCGCGGCGCACCATCGCCGAACTGGAGACGGGCGAGGCCTGGTCCGCCGCCGTCGCCCACCTGGTACGCCACCTCGATAACCGGCTGGAGTATCTGCAAGCGCTCATCGCCACCATGCTGGCGCGACGCGAGCAATGGCTGCGCCATGTCGCGGACCGCAGCCATCCTTCCATCGCGCGCGAAAACCTGGAGGCCACGCTGGCGCGCGTGGTGGAAGAGGCCCTGGCGGACCTGCGCGCCCGTCTGCCGGCTGCCTGGCGGGACAGCCTGCTGCCGCTGGCGCGCTACGCCGCGGCCAACCTGCCCGACGCGGCGCCCATCGCTGCCTGTGCCGGCCTGAGGGACTGGCCGGCGGCCAGCGTCGATTGCCGCCACCAGTGGCAGGGCCTGGCGGAACTCCTGCTGACCAGGGAGGGAAGCTGGCGCAAGCGCTACACCAGGGAGGAGGGCTTTCCCGCGCAGGGCGAGGCGGTCGACGCCGAGCAGAAGGCGCTGTTCAAGGATATGAAGGCGCGCATGCTCGAATGGCTGGCCCTGGTGCGCGAAGAGGAAGACCTGCGCGAGGCGCTGGCGGGTCTGGCCGCGTTGCCGCCGCACCAATACCGCGACGAGGAATGGGAGATCCTGCAGGCGCTGTTCGACCTGCTCCCCTTGTCGGTGGCGCAGCTCAACCTGGTGTTCCAGGAGCGCGGCCAGGTGGATTTCACCGCCATGGCGCGCGCCGCCATCGAGGCACTGGGCACGGACGAGTCCCCCACCGATCTGGCCCTGGCCCTGGATTACCGTGTCCACCATTTGCTGGTGGACGAGTTCCAGGACACTTCCCTGACCCAGTACGCCCTGCTGGAACGGCTCACCGCCGGCTGGCAGCCGGGCGATGGTCGCACCCTGTTCCTGGTGGGCGACCCCATGCAGTCCATCTACCGCTTCCGCGAGGCGGAGGTGGGCCTGTTCCTCAAGGCGCGCCACCAGGGCATCGGCCAGGTGCCCCTGGAGTTCCTGCAACTGACGGTGAACTTCCGCTCCCAGGCCGGGGTGGTGGACTGGGTCAACCAGGCCTTCCCGCACATCCTGCCGCAACGGGACCAGGTGGCCGATGGGGCCGTGTCCTATGCCGCCTCCACCGCGCACCATGCCGTCTTGAGCGGCGCGGCGGTGACCCTGCATCCCTTCCTGGACAAGGATGCCGTCCTCGAGGCGCGGCAGGTATTGGAACTGATCGAACAGGCCCGGGTGGAGCAGCCGCAGGGCAGCATCGCCGTGCTGGTACGCGGCCGTCGTCACCTGGTGGAGATCGTCGCCGCCCTGCGCACCCGTGGGCTGCCCTTCCGTGCCCTGGAGATCGAGCCGCTGGGGCACCGGCCGGTCATCCAGGACCTGCTGGCCCTGACCCGTGCCCTGGAACATCCCGCCGATCGCATCGCCTGGCTGGCCGTGCTGCGGGCGCCCTGGTGCGGCCTGGCGCTGGCGGACCTGTACGCGCTGGCCGGACACGACCTGGACACCCCGTTGCCGCTGTTGCTGGCGCGGCAGGCGCAACAGCCACGCCTGAGTGCCGATGCACAGGCCCGCCTGCAACGCTTCTGGCCTGTGCTGGCCACAGCACTGACCGAGCGCCAGCGCGTTGCCTTGCGCGGCGCAGTGGAAGGGGTCTGGCTCAGCCTGGGCGGTCCTGCCTGCCTGGAAGATGCCACCGACCTGGAGGACGCCGAGGTGTATTTCCGCTTGCTGGAGGAATTGGAGGAGCACGGCCATGCTCCCGACCTCGCCCTGCTGGAGGAACGGGTGGCGCGGCTGCCCCGCGCAACGGCAGCCTGTTGCAACGGCTATGGCCGGTGGTGGAGGGAGACTTCCAGGCGGCCCTGGCGCGGCGCGGCGCCGAGCCGCCTGATGCGCAGGGCTGCGCGGCCGCACCCCGGTCACCGGCCGGCATCCGGCGCCTGCCCCTGGCCTGGTCGCGCCCCGCGCCACCGCCCGGCCTGGAGCTGGCCCTGGAGGCGCGTGCACCCGAGCCGGAAGAAGCGCTGGAGTTCACCTGGGCCGGAGAGACGGCGCGCCACGTGGGTACGGTGGTGCATCGTTTCCTGCAGCACTTTGTCGGCACACTGGAAGATGCCACTGACACCACCGTGCAGGCGCGCTACCGCGACCTGGGTCGCCAGTGGCTGCGCGGCCTGGGCGTGCCCGGCGAACACCTGGAAGCGGCCGTGGATAAAATCCAGGAGGCCCTGGGCACGGTGCTGGGCGATGCACGCGGGCGCTGGATCCTCGATCCCGCCCACCGGGAAGCACGTAATGAATATGCCCTGAGCGGTGTGCTGGGTGGCCGTGTCTGGCACCTGGTACTGGATCGTACCTTCGTCGATGCCGACGGCACCCGCTGGATCATCGACTACAAGACCGGCAGCCATGCCGGCGGCGGGCGCGAGGAATTTCTCGACCGCGAACAGGAGCGCTACCGCGCGCAGCTGGAACGCTACGCGGCCCTGCTCCGCAAGATCGACCCGCGCCCCATCCGGTTGGGGCTGTACTTTCCCCTCATGGCCGCCTGGCGGGAGTGGGGGCTTGACGAATAAGGGAGCTATTCATGAAAAAGCGCATCGTGATCTGTGCCGACGGTACCTGGAACCGCCCCGAGCAGGACCTGGACAAGGACTGTCCCACCAATGTGCTGAAGCTGGCCCGGGCCATCAAGCCGGTGGCCGGTGACGGCGTAGCCCAGCAGGTGTTCTATGACTGGGGCATTGGTTCGTACGACGACAAGCTGGTCGGTGGCATGACGGGGCGGGGGATCCACAAGAACATCATGGATGATTACCGCTATATCGTGCAGAACTATTCGCCGGGCGATGAATTATATTTGTTCGGCTTCAGTCGTGGCGCCTACACCGTGCGCAGCCTGTGCGGCCTGATCAACAACTGTGGGATTCTCAAGCGCCCCGATGCGCGCATGATCGAGGCTGCCTTCGATCACTACAAGAAGCCGGGCCGGGCCTTCGCGCCGGACGGGGAAAAGTCGGTTGCATTTCGCAAGGCGCATTCCCATCCATCCCGGGAGGTACAGTTCGTCGGGGTGTGGGACACGGTAGGTGCGCTGGGGATACCGGTTACCTTTCTGGGACTGCTGGAACGCAAGGACGAATTCTACGACACCAAGATCGGCCGCAATGTGATTTTTGCCCGCCATGCCATGGCCATCGACGAGCAGCGGACTGATTTCGAACCCACGGTGTGGCAGACGCGTGATTGCCTGGACCTTAAACAGGTGTGGTTCCCCGGTGTCCACTGTGACGTGGGTGGCAGCTACCAGCCGGATCCCAATGGCGCCCTGCTGTCGGACATTACTCTGGGCTGGATGATGCGCGAGGCCGCGACAGCGGGCTTGACCACCGAGCCGCATTTGCGCCAGGGGCTCAACCCTATCCCCACCGCCAGCCTGCACCGGTCGCGCAAGCACGTCTACCGTTCCCGCCGTCCCTATCACCGGCCCATCGCGCATGAAATGGCCGAGGTGCTGATTCACAAATCGGTGAAGCAACGCTGGGAGCAGGATCCGAAATATCGCCCGAAAAACCTGGCGGAGTACCTGGAGAAGGCGGGATGGACGCTTGAATAAATGCCGTCATTCCCGCGCAGGCGGGAATCCAGTCATCCTGTGGGC
>JAIVHA010000147.1 GCA_020201295.1 Lysobacteraceae bacterium
CTCCCGCCACGAACCCTGGCATTCGGTCCAGGAGCTGTGGCGCTGGAACCATGTGGAGCGCAACAATCGCGATGCCGCGCGCATCGCCGTGGAGCTCGCGCCCCTGGCCCAGTCCTGGAAGGACCGCTTCGCCCAGCGGCTACGCTGACAAGGGGGAAAGGGGTCAGAGCCCTTTTCGGTGCAATGCACCAGGGTGCGCACCTTTTCTGTGCAGGGAGCGTGGGCGCTACCCCGACCATCCGCTGTAACCCCCTGCATTTACGCGCCCCCCGGCGTCATGTCCTCCCTGGCACGCTCCTTGCGATGGCACTTCCATCCATGGGAACTCATGCCGACACCACATCATGAATGCCCTGCCCGCCATGGCACCGCGTTACTGGCCGGCGCGGTTGCGGCTGGGTTTCAGCGATCGCGCCGGCGAGACCCTGCTGAGCGAACGCTGGCACCAGGGTCCCTTGCGGGTGCAGCGGCCCTTTTATCCGGAATCGCGGCAGGTGTGCCATGTGTACCTGCTGCATCCTCCGGGCGGGCTGGTGAGTGGCGATGAACTGTGCATCGACATCGACGTTGGCCGCGATGCCTGGGCACTGCTCACCACCCCCGGCGCCGGCAAGGTCTATTGCAGCGATGGACAGGGCGTGCGCCAGCAGCAGACCCTGCGCATCGCCCGGGGCGGCACGCTGGAATGGCTGCCCCAGGAGATGATCCTGTTCGAAGGCGCGCGGGCGGAACTCGCCACGCGGGTGGAACTGGAAGACGAAGCACGCTTCCTGGGCTGGGAGATCAGCTGCCTGGGGCGGCCTGCGAGCAACGAACCATTGCGTCACGGCGACCTGCGCCAGCGCTTCGAACTCTGGCGCGACGGCCGGCCCCTGTGGCTGGAGCGCAGTCACTACCGCGACCAGAGTCCGGTGTTCGAAGCGGCCTGGGGACTGCGCGGCCACAGTGTCATCGGCACCCTGGTGTGCAGCCCGGTGCCGGAGGGCGTGGCCGTCGCGCTGCGCGACGCCCTGCCGCCCGGCGATGACGCCCTGTTCGCGATCACGCAGCGCGACGGCGTGCTGCTGGTGCGCTACCTGGGCGATTCGGCCGAGCAGGCGCGCAGCCGCCTCGGCGCTGCCTGGCACTGGTTGCGCCAGGAAGTCCTCGGCCGGACTGCCGTGCTACCTCGTATCTGGAACTGTTGAGGAGAAACCACCATGGAATTGTCACCACGGGAAAAAGACAAGCTCATGCTGTTCACGGCGGCGCTGCTGGCGGAACGGCGCAAGGCACGTGGCCTGAAACTCAATTACCCGGAGGCGGTGGCCTATATCTCCGCCGCCATCCTGGAAGGTGCCCGCGATGGTCGCGCCGTGGCGGATCTGATGCACGAAGGAACCCGCCTGCTCGGCCGCGAGGACGTCATGGAGGGGATACCCGAGATGATTCCCGAGGTACAGGTGGAAGCCACCTTTCCCGACGGCACCAAGCTGGTGACGGTGCACAATCCGATTGTTTAGGGATGCGCATGATGTCCACAAGAACCCAATTATTCGTCCCCTCTCCCCACGGGGAGAGGGTATCTACTTGGAAGGAGAACAACATGATCCCCGGAGAAATGGCCATCCTGGATGGCGACATCGAACTCAACCCGGACCGCGAGACGGTGACCCTGTCCGTGGCCAACAGCGGCGACCGGCCCATCCAGGTGGGATCGCATTATCATTTCTTCGAGACCAACCCGGCGCTGCACTTCGAACGTGAACTGGCGCGCGGCTTTCGCCTCGACATCCCGGCCGGTACAGCGGTGCGCTTCGAGCCCGGCCAGAGCCGCACGGTGGAACTGGTGGCCTACGGCGGTGAGCGCAAGGTGTACGGTTTCCGTGGCGAGATCATGGGTCCGTTGGAGCCGCGTTCATGAGCCGCATCGGCCGCCGTGCCTACGCGGAGATGTACGGGCCCACCACCGGCGACCGGGTGCGACTCGGCGACACCGAGCTGTGGATCGAGGTGGAGGCGGACCACACCCTGTACGGCGAGGAGGTGAAGTTCGGCGGCGGCAAGGTGATCCGTGATGGCATGGGCCAGAGCCAGCGCTTTGGCGCCGAGGTGGTGGACACCGTCATCACCAACGCCCTGATCCTCGACCACTGGGGCATCGTCAAGGCCGATGTCGGCCTCAAGGAGGGCCGCATCGCCGCCATCGGCAAGGCCGGCAACCCCGATGTGCAGCCGGGTGTGAATATCGTCATCGGTCCCGGCACCGAGGCCATCGCCGGCGAGGGCCTGATCCTCACCGCCGGCGCCATCGATGCCCATATCCATTTCATCTGCCCGCAACTGGCCGATGAGGCCATGATGTCCGGCATCACCACCATGCTCGGCGGTGGCACCGGCCCGGCGGCAGGCACCAACGCCACCACCTGCACGCCCGGGCCCTGGTATATCCAGCGCATGTACCAGGCGGTGGAGGCACTGCCACTGAACTTCGGTTTTCTCGGCAAGGGCAATGCCAGCCTGCCGGGCGCATTGACCGAGCAGCTCCACGCCGGCGCCATGGGGCTGAAGCTGCACGAGGATTGGGGCACCACGCCGGCGGCCATCGACAATTGTCTGAGCGTGGCGGAACAGGAGGACGTGCAGGTGGCCATCCACACCGACACCCTGAACGAGTCGGGTTTCGTGGAGGACACCCTGGCCGCCTTCAAGGACCGCTGCATCCACACCTACCACACCGAGGGCGCCGGTGGCGGCCATGCCCCCGACATCATCAAGGCCTGTGGTGCGGCCAACGTGCTGCCCTCCTCCACCAATCCCACCCGACCCTACACGGTGAACACCGTCGATGAGCATCTCGACATGCTCATGGTGTGCCATCACCTGGATCCCAACATCGCCGAGGACGTGGCCTTCGCCGAATCGCGCATCCGCCGCGAAACCATCGCCGCCGAGGACATCCTTCACGACCTGGGGGCCTTTTCCATGATCGCCTCCGACTCCCAGGCCATGGGGCGAGTGGGCGAGGTGATCAGCCGCACCTGGCAGACGGCCCACAAGATGAAGGTGCAGCGCGGCAGCCTGGCCCAGGATCCGGCGCGCCACGATAATTTTCGCGCCAAGCGCTACATCGCCAAGTACACCATCAACCCGGCCATCACCCACGGCATCAGCCATGAGATCGGTTCCATCGAGGTGGGCAAGCTCGCCGACCTGGTGCTGTGGAAACCGGCCTTCTTCGGCGCCAAGCCCGCCATGATCATCAAGGGCGGCATGATCGCCGCCGCGCCCATGGGCGACCCCAATGCCTCCATCCCCACGCCGCAGCCGGTGCACTATCGACGATTACCACCCCCACATGGAAGTGGACCCGCAGAACTACGCGGTGCGCGCCGATGGCGAGCTGCTGGTGTGCGAGCCGGCCGCGGAGCTGCCCCTGGCGCAGCGGTATTTCCTGTTTTGAGGAAGGAATGACCAACCCGTCATTGCGAGCGAAGCGCGGCAATCTCCCGGCATGGATGCAAGCGGCTGGAGATTGCTTCGGCGCTACTCGCCTCGCAATGACGAACCATGACCAAACCTGAGACTTCATGACGAACCGACCACCCACATGCATGAACTGAGCCTGTACAGCAACACCCCGGGGCACGCGGACACCACCCTCACCCTGCCCTTCGAATCGCGGCAGAAAAGCCGCCTGCGCGTGCACCTGGACAATGGTGAGGAGGCCGCGCTGTTCCTGGAGCGTGGCCAGGTCCTGCGCGACGGCGATCGTCTGCGTGGCAACGAGGGACTGGTGGTGGAGGTGCGCGCCGCGCCGGAACCGGTTTCCACCAGCGCGAGCCGTGACGCCACCCTGCTGGCACGCGCCTGTTATCACCTGGGCAATCGCCACGTGGCGCTGCAGATCGGCCCGGGCTGGCTGCGCTACCGCCATGACCATGTGCTGGACGATATGCTGCGCCACCTGGGCCTGGAGGTAGGCTATGAACTGGCGCCCTTCGACCCGGAGTCCGGCGCCTACCATTCCGCCCATGGCCATGATCATGGGCATGGCCACGGACATCACCATGACTGAAGCCCCCCAGGCGCTGGCGCTGGTGCGCCTGCTGCAACTGGTGAGCCCGGCCCTGCCGGTGGGCGCCTATGCCTATTCCCAGGGCCTGGAGCAGGCGGTACAAGCCGGCTGGATACGGGACGAGGCCAGCGCGGGCGACTGGATCGCAGGCCTGCTCGAACACAACCTGGGGCAGCTCGATGTGCCGCTACTGCTGCGCCTGCACCGGGCCTGGTCCAATGCGGATCATGGGCAAGTGGACTACTGGTGCCGTTACCTGTGCGCCGCGCGCGAAACGGCGGAGCTGCGCAGCGAGGACCGGCAGACCGGCACCGCCCTGGCGCGCCTGCTGGTGGACCTGGACTGCGCGGCCGCGCGCGCCTGGGTGTCGCACCCCGATGTGAACTGGCCGGCCATGTTCGCCCTCGCCGCCGTGCACTGGCAGGTGCCATCCGACACGGCCGCCCTTGGTTACCTGTGGGCCTGGTGCGAAAACCAGGTGGCCGCCGCCATCAAGCTGGTACCCCTGGGCCAGACCGCCGGCCAGCGCATCCTGGTGGCCTGTGCCGCGCGCATCCCCGCCATCGCCAGCGCCGCGACCTGCTGCGAGGACGAGGACATCGGCCAGCTGGCGATAGCACTGGTCATTGCCAGTGCGCGGCATGAAACCCAGTACAGCCGGTTGTTCCGGTCGTGATCAGGTACCGGAAGGCACGGATAAGCTCCCTCTCCCCCGAATGCGGGGGAGAGGGTTGGGCACCCTCACCCTGTCCCTCTCCCTGAGGGAGAGGGGACGTACTCTTAACCCTGGAGAATCTCATGAATGACAAACCCGCCCTGCGCCTGGGCGTCGGTGGCCCCGTGGGGTCCGGCAAGACTGCCCTGGTGGATGCCCTGTGCAAGCGCATGCGCGACCACTATGAACTCGCCGTGGTCACCAACGACATCTACACCCAGGAGGACGCCCAGTTCCTGGTGCGCAGCACCGCGCTGCCCGCGGAGCGCATCATCGGCGTGGAGACCGGCGGCTGCCCGCACACGGCCATCCGCGAGGATGCCTCCATGAACCTGACCGCCGTGGCGGAGCTACAGCAGCGCTTCCCCGACCTGGACATGGTGATCGTGGAGAGCGGTGGCGACAACCTCAGCGCCACCTTCAGCCCGGAGCTGTCGGACCTCACCCTGTATGTCATCGATGTCTCCGCCGGCGACAAGATCCCGCGCAAGGGCGGCCCGGGCATCACCCGCTCCGACCTTTTGATCATCAACAAGATCGACCTGGCGCCCCATGTGGGTGCCTCGCTGGAGGTAATGGATCGCGATGCCAGGAAGATGCGCGGCGACAAGCCCTTCGTGTTCACCAACCTCAAGAGCGGGGAAGGCCTGGACAAGGTCGTCGACTTCATCCGCCACCAGGGAATGCTCAAGGTAAGCTCTGATTGATTCGTCATGCCAGCGAAAGCGGGCATCCAGGTGTTCGATATTATGTGTGACTCGCTACGCGCTTTCGTCCCGCCTGCGCCCCATATGTGCGCGCCCCACACTTGCCAGGCATCATTCTGGTGCGCGCCCCTTGTCGCAGTGAAACCACGCTGTGGCGTAATCCCCGAATAACTGTTTGATTATCAGCCATTACAGGCAGATGCAAAGGGTTGGCACGACGCTTGCTCTTACCCCTTACAGGTAGCCACTCCCGAACCAGACGAGGATTCATGGGGACGTTACCAGAGGAATCCTGCTTCACCCACTGCCCTACACACTACGGAGTATTTTGAACATGAAAACTTTGAGCCTCTTGAAAGCAAGCCCCCTGGCACTGGCTGTATCCCTGGCAAGCGCTTCCGTGTTCGTGCCCACCGCGGCCAATGCCGAGATGTCCGGCAACATCGGCGTGCATTCCAAGTACCTGCTACGCGGGATCTTCGAAGAGAACGACGGTGCGGCGGTACAGGGCGGCCTGGACTACAGCAATGAAGGCGGCTTCTATGCCGGCTGGTGGTTCTCCAGCCTGAGCTACCAGTACGACGCCAGCGGCACCGATCCCTTCAGTGGGCAGGGTGTCGAAAACAACTTCTACGCCGGTTTCGCCGGTGAGGCCGGTGGTTTCGGCTATGACATCGGCCTGATCCAGTATGTCTACATGAACGTGGACGACTCCGACCTCACCGAACTGACCGCCACCCTGAGCATGGGCGGCGCCTATGTGGGCATGCAGTACCTGCTCAACGATGGCTGGTGGGGTAATGCCGGCGATATCTACTGGAAGGCCGGCTACGCCATGGAGATCCCCAACAGCAAGTTCGGACTCGCCTTCGACCTGGGGTACTACACCTATGACGACGACGACAACAGCGAGCTGGGCGGCGTAACCACGCAGGATTCCGGTTTCCGTCATTTCAACATCACCCTGTCCCATCCGATCGGCAACACCGGCGCCGACATGTACGCCCAGTACACCGTCGCCGGCGAAGACCGCAGCGGCACCGAATATGACGACACCATGGTATTCGGCCTGACCTACGGCTTCGACCTTTAAGACCATCCAGAAAAAAAGGGGCGTTGAATACGCCCCTTTTTCATCCTGGGTATCGGCATTCACCGATTTCCCACTCACGAGGAGTCAATCATGATGAAAAAACGGATCCCGGGAAAGCTGCCCTCATTGCTGGCTGCCTCCGCACTCATTTTCAGCAGCCTTGCGCAGGCCGCGGATGCCATCAAGGTCGGGGTTCTGCATTCCCTGTCCGGCACCATGGCCATCAGTGAAACCACCCTGAAAGACACCGTGCTCATGCTGGTCGACGAGCAGAACAAGAAGGGAGGCCTGCTCGGCAAAAAGCTGGAGGCTGTCGTGGTCGACCCGGCCTCCAATTGGCCTTTGTTCGCGGAAAAGGCCCGCGAACTGATCGAGAAGGACAAGGTCGACGTGGTATTCGGGTGCTGGACCTCGGTGTCACGCAAATCCGTGCTGCCAGTCTTTGAGGAACTGAACGGACTGTTGTTCTATCCCGTCCAGTATGAAGGGGAGGAATCCTCCAGGAACGTGTTCTATACCGGTGCGGCGCCGAACCAGCAGGCCATCCCCGCGGTGGACTACTTCATGAATGAACTGGGCGTTGAGCGCTGGGTTTTGGCCGGAACCGACTACGTCTACCCGCGCACCACCAACAAGATCCTCGAGGCCTACCTGAAATCCAAGGGCGTCAAGGATGAAGACATCATGATCAACTACACGCCCTTCGGACATTCCGACTGGCAGAGCATCGTTTCCAGCATCAACAAATTCGGCTCCGCCGGCAAGAAGACCGGGGTCGTATCCACCATCAACGGGGATGCCAACGTGCCTTTTTACAAGGAACTGGGCAACCAGGGCATTTCCGCGGAAGACATTCCCGTGGTGGCCTTTTCCGTGGGTGAAGAGGAACTTTCCGGCATCGACACCAAGCCCCTGGTGGGCCACCTGGCCGCCTGGAACTACTTCATGAGTGTCGACAGCCCGGAAAACGATGCCTTCATCTCCCAGTGGCACAAATTCATCGGCGACCAGAAGCGCGTCACCAACGATCCCATGGAAGCCCATGTCATCGGCTTCAATATGTGGGTCAAGGCCGTGGAAAAGGCCGGCAGCACCGATGTGGACAAGGTCGAGCAAGCCATGATCGGCATGTCCGTGCCGAACATGACCGGGGGAATAGCGGTGATGAACAAGAACCACCACCTGTCCAAGCCCGTGCTGATCGGCGAAATCCAGGATGATGGCCAGTTCGAGGTGGTCTGGAGCACGGACGGCACGGTACCGGGTGACGCCTGGTCCGATTACCTGCCGGGCAGCAAGGACCTGATCTCCGACTGGACCGCGCCCATCCAGTGCGGGAATTACAACACCATCACCAAGAAGTGCTCCGGCCAGAACTACTAAGGACCTGAGCAGGGAAGGGGTGCCGCCATACCCGGGCGGCACCCGTTTCCTACCCAGACAACAACGCCCAGGGGCGCCAGGGATCTTGCGGCACACCACGGCGTCATCCAGACAAGCACCCTCATGGCCAGATCCAGTGCACAATATTTCATACGGTACCCGGCAGGGGCAGGAACAAACCCCTGGCTGCGCCTGCTAGGCCTGCTGTTGCTTCTTGTGACGGCCTGCAACCCCCTGCAGGCGCAGGACTTCTCCACCGCCGTCCAGACACTGGACACCAAGAGTTTCTCCGCCAAGGAAGAGGCCATTTCCGCCCTGGTCGAAACCGGCGGCGATCGCACCCTGACCGTATTGCAGGCCATGCTGGAGGGAAACCTTCATTCCCGCAACGAGGACGGCCTGGTCGTCATCCTGGATGACCGTGGTGGGGAGCGACGGATATACGATGCGGCGCAGGGCAACGATCTGGGCACCGTCGGCGCGCGGGAAACCAGAAAGATCGGCATCAATAATTCCCTGCGCACCGCGCTGCGCGGCGCCATCGCCCGGCTGAATCTGGGCAGTCCTGATGCCACCGTGCGCCTCGCCGCGGTACAGGCCATGTTCAGCGAACTGGAACCACGCCTGAAGCCCCTGCTGCAGGAGGCGCTCGCCCGTGAAGAGGATGGCAAGGTGCGCGACCTGCTCACGACGGCCATCGCCATCAGCGACCTTGAAAACGACGACACGGCATTGCAGCTGGAGGCCATCGAGATCCTTGACGACAGCATCCTTCCCGAGGCCCGTAACCGACTGGCGGTCCTGGCCGAGCAGGCGGACAGCCCCCGGCTGCGCGAAGCCGCGCACCAGGCACTGAAAAATATCGAGTTCCGGCTCCAGCTCTACGCGCTGGCGGAAACCATCTTCTTCGGCATGAGCCTGGGCTCCGTGCTGCTGCTGGCCGCCATCGGCCTGGCGATCACCTTCGGCGTCATGGGTGTCATCAACATGGCCCATGGCGAACTGATCATGCTCGGCGCCTATACCACCTACCTGGTACAGCTGGCCATGCCCAACCACCTGGAATGGTCGATGCTGGTCGCGGTTCCCGCCGCCTTCCTGGTCTCCGGCGCCTTTGGTGTCGCCATCGAGCGGAGCGTGATCCGCTTTCTCTATGGACGGCCGCTGGAGACCCTGCTGGCGACCTTCGGCATCAGCCTGATCCTGCAGCAGCTGGTGCGCAGCGCCATTTCCGCCCAGAACGTCACGGTGGCCAATCCGGGCTGGATGAGTGGCTCGCTGGAGATCAACGCAGTCCTTTCCATTACCTACAACCGGCTCTATATCGTAATTTTCGCGCTGCTGGTGTTCGTGGCCCTGCTGGCCATCCTCAAGAAGACCACGCTGGGCCTGCAGGTGCGCGCGGTGGCGCAGAACCGCCCCATGGCCCGCGCCATGGGCATCCGCAGCGAGTGGGTCGACGCCATGACCTTCGGGCTTGGTTCCGGCATCGCCGGGGTCGCCGGCGTGGCCCTGAGCCAGATCACCAACGTGGGCCCCAACATGGGCCAGGCCTACATCATCGATTCCTTCATGGTGGTCGTGTTCGGCGGCGTCGCCAACCTCTGGGGCACACTGGTGGGCGCCTTCACCCTGGGCATCGCCAACAAGTTCCTGGAACCCTATTCCGGCGCCGTGCTGGCGAAGATCCTGATACTGGTGTTCATCATCCTGTTCATTCAGAAGCGTCCCCGCGGACTGTTTCCGCAGAAAGGCCGCATGGCCGAGAATTGATCCATGTTACTGACCAGATTCATGCACAGTGATCGCGGCGGCAGCATCCTGCTCGGCCTGTTGTTGCTGGCGGCGATCCTCGTGCCATTGCTCAACCTGGCCGTGCCCGAGTCTTCCCCCCTGCACCTGCCCACCTATACCGTCACCCTGATGGGAAAATACCTGTGCTATGCCCTGCTGGCCCTGGCGCTGGACCTGGTATGGGGTTACTGCGGCATCCTCAGCCTCGGTCATGGCGCCTTCTTCGCGCTCGGCGGCTATGCCATGGGCATGCACCTGATGCGCCAGGTCGGCGACCGCGGCGTGTACGGAAATCCCGAACTGCCTGACTTCATGGTGTTTCTCAACTGGCAGGAACTGCCCTGGTACTGGTACGGCTTCGACATGTTCTGGTTCGCCGTGCTCATGGTGCTGCTGATACCCGGCTTGCTGGCCTTCGTGTTCGGCTGGTTCGCGTTCCGCTCCAGGGTGACCGGCGTGTATCTGTCCATCATGACCCAGGCCCTCACCTTTGCCCTCATGCTGGCCTTCTTCCGCAACGAGATGGGCTTCGGGGGCAACAACGGCTTGACGGACTTCAAGGACATCCTCGGTTTCAGCCTGCAGGCGGATAGCACCCGCATCGGACTGTTCCTGGCCTCGGTCATCGCGCTGGCCGGCGGTTACCTCGCCTGTCGCTTTATCGTGAATTCGAAATTCGGTCGCGTGATCGTAGCCATCCGCGACGCCGAAACACGCACCCGGTTCGTCGGCTACCAGGTGGAACGATACAAGCTATGGCTGTTCGTGTTCTCCGCCGTCCTCGCGGGCATTGCCGGCGCACTGTATGTACCCCAGGTGGGCATCATCAATCCCGGTGAATTCGCCCCGCTCAATTCCATAGAGCTGGCGATCTGGGTGGCGGTCGGCGGGCGCGGCACCCTGTATGGGGCCGCCGCCGGCGCACTGCTGGTGAATTATGCCAAGACCTACCTGACCGCGGCCATGCCCGAGGTCTGGCTGTTCGCCCTGGGCGCCCTGTTCGTCCTGGTCACCATCCTGCTGCCCAAAGGCATCATCGGCCTGCTGCAACGACGCCGGGAGGGTAGCGCATGAAATCGCTCGATCATCTCCGCGAGACCATGCGTCGCGACCGGGTGTTCGATTTCATGATGCCCCGGATTGCGTTCGATCCTGATCTGGACACGCGCCATGGCCCCATCCTCTACCTGGAGGATGTCACCGTCAGCTTCGACGGCTTCAAGGCCCTCAATGGGCTTACCCTGTACATCGATGACGGTGAGCTGCGCTGCATCATCGGCGCCAACGGCGCCGGCAAGACCACCATGATGGACGTCATCACCGGCAAGACCCGACCCGACTCCGGCTCGGTGTATTTCGGCCAGAGGATCGATCTGCTGCGCCGCTCGGAGACCGATATCGCCCAGGGCGGCATCGGCCGAAAATTCCAGAAACCCACGGTATTCGAATCCCACAGCGTCTACGAAAACCTGGAACTGGCCATGGCCTCGAACAAGGATGTATGGCCCACCCTGTTCGCCCGCCTGAGTGGCGCGGAACGTGACCGTATCGACGAAGTCCTGCAGACCATCGGACTGGGCGCGGAATCCCGGCGCCCGGCCGGATTGCTGTCGCATGGCCAGAAACAGTGGCTGGAGATCGGCATGTTGTTGATGCAGAACCCGCGCGTGCTATTGGTGGACGAACCTGTGGCCGGGATGACCGGACAGGAAGCCGAGCGCACGGCGGAACTGCTGACCTCACTCGCCGGCGAGCATTCCGTGGTGGTGGTGGAGCACGACATGGAATTCGTGCGTTCCATCGCCCGCAAGGTCACCGTGCTGCACGAGGGTAGCGTCCTGGCGGAAGGCAGCATGACCGAAGTACAGAGCGATACGCGGGTCATCGAAGTGTACCTGGGGGAATAACGATGCTGCGCATCCAGGGACTCAACCAATTCTATGGTGGCAGTCACACCCTGTGGGATCTCGACCTGGAGGTGCCGGAGGGCTCCTGCACCTGCCTCATGGGCCGTAATGGCGTGGGCAAGACCACCCTGCTGAAATGCATCATGGGCTTGCTGCCCGTTCATTCCGGATCGATGAGTTTCTACGGCCAGGATATCCTGGGCACCCGGGCGGAAGCACGCCCGCGCATGGGTATCGGCTACGTCCCCCAGGGGCGGGAGATTTTTTCCCAGCTCACGGTAGAGGAAAACCTGCGTATCGGTCTGCTGGCGCGCAGCGATGGCCTGAAGGAGATCCCCGAGCGGATCTTTCGCCTGTTCCCGGTCCTGAAGGAGATGCTGCATCGCCGTGGTGGCGACCTCTCCGGTGGCCAGCAGCAACAGCTGGCGATCGGCCGCGCGCTGGCCATCGACCCCAAGCTGTTGATCCTGGATGAACCCACGGAAGGCATCCAGCCCAATATCGTACGCCAGATCAGCGACATCATCGTTCAATTG
>JAIVHA010000011.1 GCA_020201295.1 Lysobacteraceae bacterium
GATCGGGCGCACCAACCATGGCGGTGGCACCAACCAGACCCTGTCCCTTACCGCCACCCGCGACCTGGCAAGCCCCTTCACGGCCACAGCGGGCATGAACCTGGAACTCAGCCTCTACTTCCAGAAGCCCAATGAAAACGATGGTGGGCCGAGCCAACACAGCCTGCAGTTCCTGGCGGTCGACAGTCTCGGCAATGAATACCTGATCTGGGATCGCAGCGGGCGCGAGAACATCACCACCTGGACGCAGGTGAATCTCAGCCTGCCCGTGCCCGGCGCCATGGTGGGGCAGACCATCGACCGCATCCGCGTGGCCATGGTGCTGGAGGAGCAGGGCAATAACGGCCTCGCGGCCGCCGTGGATGCCATTGAATTCGGTCCGGCGGGTGCGGGAGGTGGTGGTCTCGTAGTACGGGAGTGGCGCGAGCCGGTTCAGTAAGGTCGGCGGCGAGGCGGCCGATAAGGCATACGATCACGCTGGGAGGCGAACATGCTGGCATTACTACGGAAACCACGCAAACAGGGCTATGTGGCCATGGTGCCGCAGGAGGATGGCTGTGCCCTGGTGCAGCTGGAGCGCGACCGGGACACCGACCGCCTGGCGTACCATGCCTTCATCCCGGGCAGCGGCGACGGCCTGGCCTCGCAACTGGCGGAGGCCCTGCGCCAGCACCGCCTGGGCGCGCTGAGCTGCACAACCCTGATGGACATCGACCAGTACCAGCTGCTGCTGGTGGACGCGCCCCAGGTGCCGCCAGCCGAGCTGCGCGCCGCCATCCGCTGGCGCTTGCGCGAACTCATCGACTTCCACGTGGACGACGCCCTGGTGGATGTGTTCGATGCGCCGGCCAGTAGCGCGCGCGGGGTACAGGACCATCTCTACACGGTGGTGGCACGCAACAACCTGGTGCAGGCGCGGGTCGATCTGCTGCAGAGGGCCGGCGCCCGTCTGGAGGTGATCGACATCCCCGAACTGGCCCTGCGCAACATCGTCGACCGCCTGCCGGAGAACCCCGCCGGCGTGGCCATGCTCTATTTCGGTGCCCACCGCGGTCTCATTACCCTGGTGCGCGACTCCACTCTCTACCTGGCCCGCCCCCTGGACATCGGCTACCAGGACCTGGAACAGGCCAGCGCCGACCCGCGTCCCCTGTGGGACACCCTGGCCCTGGAGCTGCAACGTTCCATGGACTACTACGACCGCCATTTCCAGCAGGCGCAGATCGGGCATGTACTGCTGGCGCCCCTGCCGGTGCCGGTGCCCGGCATGGTGGAGGCCCTGCACGAGAGCCTGGGCCTGGCGGTGCGCGCGGTATCCCTGGATGAAGTGGTGGAGATGCCTGCGCCACTCGAACCGGCGGAGGCAGCGCGCTGCTTCCTGGCCGTGGGCGCGGCACTGCGGCGGGAGACCAAAAGCCTGTAGGAGCGGGCTCTGCCCGCGAATGTTCGCGGGCAAGCCCGCTCCTACACATCCTTTTGTGCAACGATTGGGTTAACTACTCTACGACGCCTCCGCCTCCTCCATCCCCAGCTCCTTGATCTTGCGGGTCAGGGTATTGCGCCCCCAGCCCAGCAGGCGGGCGGCGTCCTGTCGGCGGCCGCCGGTACGTGCCAGGGCGGCCTCGATCATGATGCGTTCGAAGCGTGGCGTGGCCTCGTCGAGGATGCCCTCATCGCCCCGTCCCAGGCGCTGCTCGGCCCAGCGCCGCAATACCTGTTCCCAGTGTTCACCTTCCTGGGCCGCCTCCGCCTCATTGCGCTTGAGCTCCGGCGGCAGGTCATAGGGATGCACTTCCTGGCCCGAGGCCATGACCGTCAACCAGCGGCACAGGTTCTCCAGCTGGCGCACATTGCCGGGCCAGTCGAGCTGGCAGAGAATATCCAGCGTTTCCGGCCGCAGGGTCTTGGGCTCCACATTGAGTTCGCGGGCGGCACGCCCCAGGAAATACTGCAGCAGCAGGGGGATGTCCTCACGCCGCTCGCGCAGGGAAGGGATGTGCACCCGGATCACATTGAGACGATGGAACAGGTCTTCGCGAAAGCGGCCCTCGCGCACCATCTGTTCCAGGTTCTGGTGGGTGGCGGCGATGATGCGCACATCCGCGTGTACCGAGGTGTGGCCGCCGACGCGGTAGAATTCGCCGTCGGCCAGTACGCGCAGCAGGCGGGTCTGCAGCTCCGCCGGCATGTCGCCGATCTCGTCCAGGAACAGGGTGCCGCCGCTGGCCTGCTCGAAGCGGCCCACGCGCCGTGCCTGGGCGCCGGTAAAGGCGCCCTTCTCGTGGCCGAACAGTTCGGACTCCAGCAGGTCGCGGGGGATAGCCGCCATGTTGAGGGCGATGAAGGGGTGCTCGTGACGCGGACTGTGGCGGTGCAGGGCCTGGGCCACCAGTTCCTTGCCGGTGCCCGACTCACCATTGATGAGCACGGTGATGTTGGAGCGCGACAGGCGGCCGATGGCGCGGAACACCTCCTGCATGGCCGGCGCCTCACCGATGATCTCGGGCATTTCCGGGAGGGGCTGGCCCTGCTGCTGGGCCTGTTCGCGGCGATGGTGCTCCACGGCGCGGCGCGCCAGGGCCACCGCCTCTTCCACATCGAAGGGCTTGGGCAGGTATTCGAAGGCGCCGCCCTGGTAGGCGGCCACGGCACTGTCGAGGTCCGAGTGGGCGGTGATGATGATCACCGGCAGGTCGGGATAGTGGGTGCGGATCTGCTCCAGCAATTCCAGGCCGTCGATGCCCGGCATGCGCACGTCGCTGATGATGGCGTCGGGCTGACCCTTGCCCAGGGCGTCCAGGATCCCGGTGGCGGAGGAGAACACCGACACCTCCATGCCGGCCTTCTGCAGGGCCTTTTCCAGCACCCAGCGGATGGCGTGGTCATCATCGATGACCCAGATCTTTTCTGCCTTACTCATGGTGGGTCTCCAGGGGCAGCAGGATGGAGAATTCCGTGCGGCCCGGTTGGCTGGTGCATTCAATGATGCCTCCCTGTTGATTCACCAGGGACTGGGCGATGGACAGGCCCAGGCCGGTGCCTTCGGCACGACCGGTGACCATGGGATAAAAGATCTGCTCCATCATGCCTTCCGGTATGCCCGGTCCGTTGTCGATGATCTGCAGCTGCACCACCAGCTTGTGGCGCACATGGCCGATGGTGAACTGGCGCTGGGCGCTGGTGCGCAACAGAATGTCGGTGGCACCGGCCTGGCCCGCGTTCTTGACGATGTTGAGCACGGCCTGAATGAGCAGCTCGGGATCGACCATCAGGTCGGGAATGCTGGGGTCGTAGTCACGGCGAATGGTCATGGCCTGGCCACCTTCGGCCAGTACCAGACTGCGCACATGCTCCACCACCTGGTGGATATTGGTGGCGCTGGGGCGGGGCAGGTTGTTGGGCCCCAGCATGCGGTTGACCAGGTTCTGCAGCCGGTCCGCCTCGCCGATGATGATGCGGGTGTATTCCTTCAGGGCCGCGTCCGGCAGCTCCGCCTCCAGCAGCTGCGCCGCGCCGCGCAGGCCACCCAGGGGATTCTTGATCTCGTGGGCCAGGCCGCGCACCAGTTTGCGCGCCGCCTGCTGCTGGGCGATGAGCTGTTCCTCGCGGGAGATGCGCAGGTGGCGGTCGATGGGCACCAGCTCCACCAGCAGCCCCGAGACCGTGCCACTGTCCATGGGAGAAACCATGCAGTCCACGGTGACCACGCGGCTGGGTGTGAACGCCAGGCGCAATTCGCGGGCCGTGAAGGGGTGCTGGGCGTCCACGCTGGCACGCAGCCGCTCCAGCAGGCCACCGTCGTCGCACAGGAAGCGGGCCAGGGGCTGGCCCAGGGCCTGGCGCGCACTCTGCTCCAGCAGGTTTTCCCCGGCCGGGTTCAGGTAGGCCAGCGCCAGCTCCGGCGTAAGCAGCAGCACGGCCGTGTTGAGACCTTCCAGGATCCCGGGGGCGCGCTCCGCTTCGTTCTTCCTCATGGCATGCATGCCGTTGGATAGTGCAATAAACAAACCAATCCGGACGGCTCGCTCCGGCCTTTGCAGCCGAAACCCGGATCCCATTTTTTTCTAATTAAAAACAATGGAATATCATGCCTGCTCCGGCACTATCACGGGCGTGCAGGCATGCGCCTGGGGTCGTGATGTGGGAAGGCATGACGGAATGCAGTGCATCATCGCACCATTATAGTGCATGAATGCCCCGCAGGCGGACGCCATGGCGCCGCGCGGATCAGGACAGGGCTATTGACGGGCGGGGAAGTTGACCGAGGTCCGCCGTAGGAACACGGTTACCGCCGGGGTGGTCATGAGGGTCGCGCCCTCGGCATCGATCAGGCGGGCGGACAGGCTGTGACTGCCGCGGTCCACGTTCTGGAAGGTCACCGCGGTGCTGGCGGAAGGTTCGCCCTGGTCGACGCCATCGACCATGAACTGGATGCGGTGCCCCTGCTCCACTTGCAGGGCGGGTTCCACCCGTACCTGCAAGGATACATTCCCCTGGTTGTCGCGAATGGTGGTTTCCGGGGCGGGCGCGACCACCACGAAGCTGCTGTAGCCGGCATCCGTGGACTCCCCGTCCTGCCCGGACGATGCCTGGACGGGCGCGGACACCCGCGGCGCGGGATAGGTACTCACCGGTGGCAGCTTGACCGTTTCGGCTCCCGGCTGCGGCTGGTCGGTGAAAGTGACGCTGCCATCCGGGTTGACGATGCGGTACACCTCCGCCTGGGCGGGCAGGGCGAGTAACAGGGCAACGGCGATGTAGTACAGGTCGAACTCCACCGGGTGGGTGCTCATGCGCAGGCGGGTCACCTCGCCCATCTTCAGCTTGATGTAGCCGTCGATCACGTCGTCGGTGAACACGCCGCCCTTGGTGAGGAACTTGCGGTCGTTGTCCAGCGCTTCCAGGGCCTGGTCGAAGGCATGGCAGACCTGCGGGATCTGCTTTTCCTCTTCCGGGGGCAGGTCGTAGAGGTCCTTGTCCATGGCATCACCGGGATGGATCTTGTTCTGGATGCCATCCAGGCCCGCCATCAGCATGGCCGAGAAGGCCAGGTAGGGGTTGGCGGTGGAATCCGGGAAACGCACCTCGATGCGGCGACCCTTGGGGTTGGCCACGTAGGGGATGCGGATGGAGGCGGAACGGTTGCGGGCTGAGTAGGCCAGCATGACCGGGGCCTCGAAGCCCGGCACCAGGCGCTTGTAGGAGTTGGTCGAGGCGTTGGTGAAGGCGTTCAGGGCGCGGGCGTGCTTGATGATGCCGCCGATGTAGTACAGGGCGATGTCGGACAGGCCGCCGTACTTGTTGCCGGCAAACAGGTTCTTGCCGGCCTTGGCCAGGGACATGTGTACATGCATGCCGCTGCCGTTGTCGCCCACCAGGGGCTTGGGCATGAAGGTGGCGGTCTTGCCATAGGCATGGGCGACGTTGTGGATCACGTATTTCAGGATCTGGGTCTCGTCGGCCTTGCGCAACAGGGTGTTGAACACGGTGCCGATCTCGCACTGACCGGCGGTGGCCACTTCATGGTGGTGCACTTCGGTCTTCACGCCCATTTCTTCCAGGGCCAGGCAGGTGGCGGAACGCAGGTCCTGCAGGGAGTCCACCGGCGGCACGGGGAAATAGCCACCTTTGATGGTCGGACGGTGACCGATGTTGCCATCCTCGAATACCCGCTCGGAGTTCCAGGAGGCCTCCTCGGAATCCACCTTGTAGAAGGCACCCTGCATGCTCGCGCCCCAGCGCACGTCGTCGAAAATGAAGTATTCGTTCTCGGGACCGAAATAGGCGGCATCGGCGATCTTGGTGGACTGCAGGTAGGCTTCGGCGCGCTTGGCCAGGGAGCGCGGATCACGCTCGTAGCCCTTCATGGTGTTGGGTTCGAGGATGTCGCAGGTGACGATCATGGTGGGCTCGTCCATGAAGGGGTCGAGCACCGCCGTGGTGGTATCGGGCATCAGCACCATGTCGGATTCGTTGATGCCCTTCCAGCCGGAGATGGAGGAACCGTCGAACATCTTGCCGTCCTTGAAGAAACCGGCATCGATGGTGTGGGCCGGCACGGTGACGTGCTGCTCCTTGCCACGGGTATCGGTGAAGCGCAGGTCAACGAACTTGATGCCGTTGTCCTTCATCATCTTGGTAACCTTTGGTACTGACATCGTAAACCCTCCAGGGATTGGTCATTCACCGCACCCGGTCGGGGCGACGGCACTGTTTCGGAAAATTCGTGACCTTACATCGTGCATGAAGCATGCCACAGGAATAATTCTTTAAAATCAATTGGTTGCCAGCACTAACCACGCCAAGGCAAACCTATTTGCACTATTATGGTGCTTATTCGGCCCTTTTTGCACCATTCTGGTTCGGATAGAAAATCCTTTATGGCCACGGAAGCACACGGAAATACACGGAAATCATTGACGATCCAATACCAAGCACCCGCAGGAGCGGCCTTTGGCCGCGAACGCCCGGTGCACCACGTACGGTTCGCGGCCAAAGGCCGCTCCTACGGGTGGTCTTCGTTGACAACGATACCGTCTTTCCGTGTGCTTGCGTGGCCATGAATCGCTATTCATACACCACCCGCACCCGCCCCACCACCTCCAGGCCACGGGCGGCATAGAGCACCATGAAATCCGCACCCAGGTCCGACAGGGAATGGATGCCGTCGGCGATCAGCGCCTGGGAGTGGGCCAGTATGCCGACAACGATCTTGGCGATGCCGAGGGTGAGATCGAGCGCCGAACCCACCAGGGTGGCATTGCGCGTGGCGCGATAGCGTTCACCGCGCGCGTCCTCTTGCGCGGACAGTGCCGGGGCATGGTGATGATGGTGGCCCATGCTCAGCCGCCCACTTCGATGGTCAGGCGGATTTCCTCGCGGCCTTCCTCGATGGCCAGCACCTTGTGGCCATGCACCTTGCACCAGGCGGGGATGTCATACACCACGCCAGGGTCGGTGGCGATCACCCGCAGCACGTCGCCGGGCGACAGCTTGGCCACGGCGTCCTGGGTACGGATCACGGGCAGGGGACAGAGAATACGCCGCGCATCCAGTTCCTGCTCCATCACAGGTACCAGGCCTTGGGGATATCGTCATTGTGCAGGGGTCGCACCTCCAGGGTACGCGGCGCGCCCTGGTTGTCATTGATTTCCACCTGTACCGCCTCGGCATCGCGGCCCTGGCTGAAGCGCGCCGTGATGCGGGCCGCCAACTCCAGATCCTCGGCGCCGGCCTGCCCCTCGATGAGCACCATCGGCCCGCTGTGACTCAGCGTCTTCAGGTGGGTGAACTGCTTGCGATAGCCTTCCAGAAAGCGGTTTTCGCCTTCCTCGCGGGCGATGATCAGTTTGAAGTACGGCTTCGGGCGCAGGTGCCGGCCGACCTTGAGCAGCATGATGTCATCCAGTTCGTAGTCGCGGCTGCCGCGATGCTGCCAGAGGTCGTTGAGCTTGACGGCGTAATTGGCGTCGGTGAGAAAACAGCAGCCGCCGGCCGGCTGGGCATAGTCCTCGAAGCCGAAGCGGGCGGCCAGGGCCATCTGCGGCTTGCGCGAACGGCCACTGAAATCATACAGCCGTGCCCGCTCCACCCAGCCTTCCCGCTCCGGTTTCGTCTCCGGCAGGTTCTTCGCGCACAGGGGCCGCAGCAGCAGGTCCTCGGCGCCCGATTCGCGCGCCACCACCGGCATGGTGCTCTTGCGCTGGGACATGGGGCGCTGGCCGATCACCTCGCCGGTGATGATGAAGTCGAAACCGTGTTCCTCGATCCACTGTTTCGCCTTGCCGACCATGAACACCTTGCAGTCGAGACAGGGGTTGAGGTTGGCGCCATACCCATGCTTGGGGTTGAGCAGGACCTGCTTGTATTCCTCGATGACGTCGACGATGTGCAGCTTGATGCCGAGTTGTTCCGCCACCCACAGGGCGTTGTTGCGCTTGGGTCGGGCGCGATCCTTGGCGCGAATGGCGTGGGTATGTCCCTCGACGCAGAAACCGGTGAAGAAATTGATGCCTTCCACCTGCACGCCCTGCTCCTGCATCACGCGCGCGGCGAGCATGGAATCGAGGCCCCCGGAGATCAGGGCGATGGCTTTGCGGGGCTGGGTCATGGGCTGGGTGGCTCGGGAATGGTGCGCAAGCGTGTATTCTAGCAAGGCGGGATACGGGACGCACCGCGGATGACGCAGGCCCCCGTACGGCGCATCGCGGATGATGTTGGCCTCCGTAGGAGCGGCCTCTGGCCGCGAAGGCACGGCGGCGCTCCAGACGGTTCGCGGCCAGAGGCCGCTCCTACAGAGGCGCAGGAATCACCACCGCCTGGCGCCGCTTACATCCCCACCCCTAGCCGGGATATACTGCGGCCTCATTTTCCACCGGAAACAGCGGGTTTCGCCTTGAGCACCTCCAACCAGGATATCGACGTCTCCACCTTCCAGGGCCTGATCTTCGCCCTGCAGCGCTACTGGGCCGCGCAGGGCTGCGTGCTGCTGCAACCCTACGACATGGAAGTGGGCGCCGGCACCTTTCACTCGGCCACCTTCCTGCGCTCCATCGGCCCCGAGCCCTGGGCGGTGGCCTATGTGCAGCCCTCGCGCCGGCCCACCGACGGCCGCTACGGCGAAAACCCCAACCGCCTGCAGCACTATTACCAGTTCCAGGTGCTCATCAAGCCTTCCCCCCTGGACATCCAGGAGCTGTACCTGGGCTCCCTGCGCCACCTCGGCCTCGACCCGCTGGTGCACGACATCCGCTTCGTGGAGGACAACTGGGAATCCCCCACCCTGGGTGCCTGGGGCCTGGGCTGGGAGGTGTGGCTGAACGGCATGGAGGTCACCCAGTTCACCTATTTCCAGCAGGTGGGCGGCCTGGACTGCAAGCCCGTCAGCGGCGAGATCACCTACGGCCTGGAACGTATCGCCATGTACCTGCAGGGCGTGGAGAGTGTCTTCGACCTGATCTGGACCCACACGCCCCACGGCACGGTGACCTATGGCGACGTGTTCCACCAGAACGAGGTGGAGATGTCCGCCTACAACTTCGAGCAGGCGGATACCGCCGGCCTGTTCCAGTGGTTCGACCACTGCGAGCAGGAAAGCACCAAGCTCATCGCAGCCAACCTGCCGCTGCCCGCCTATGAGCAGATGCTCAAGGCCTCGCACACCTTCAACCTGCTCGATGCGCGCAGCGCCATCTCGGTGACCGAGCGCCAGCGCTTCATCCTGCGCGTGCGCGCCCTGGCCCGCGCCGTGGCCCAGGCCTATTACGAACGTCGTGAATCCCTCGGTTTCCCGCTCTGCAAGCAAGGGGGTGCCGCATGAATGGCACTGGCTTCAGTGTCGTCATCCCTGCGAAGGCGGGGATCCATCGTCTGTTTGGCGCCGCCAGGCACTGGATTCCCGCCTACGCGGGAATGACGGAGAGGCCCGGATCCGGCTTGATTCAGCGCCATCGGGGTGCCGCATGAGCGCGCGCCGTGACCTGCTGGTCGAGATCGGCACCGAGGAATTGCCGCCCAAGGCCCTGCGGCGCCTGTCCGAGGCCTTCGCCAGCGGCCTGCGCCAGGGCCTGAGCGACGCCGCCCTGGCACCCGAGGCCTTGCAGGCCTTCGCGGCGCCGCGGCGCCTGGCGCTGCTGATCCGGGGTGTACCGGAACAGCAGCCGGACCGGGGGAACCTGCGCCGCGGCCCGGCCATGACCGCCGCCTTCGACGGCGAGGGCAATGCCACCAAGGCGGCGCAGGGCTTCGCCGCCTCCTGTGGCGTGACGGTGGAGGAACTGGACCAGCTGGAGACCGACAAGGGCAGTTTTCTCGCTTACCGCGCGGTGGAGCCGGGCCAGCCGGCCGGCGACCTGATTCCGGACCTGGTGCGCAAGGCGCTGGCCGGCCTGCCCATTCCCAAGCGCATGCGCTGGGGCGCCGGCACGGACGAGTTCGTGCGCCCGGTGCACTGGGTGGTGCTGCTGTTCGGCGACCAGGTGATCGAGGCCGAGATCCTCGGCGCCACGGCCGGACGCGAGACCCGTGGCCACCGCTTCCATCACCCCGATCCCCTGTACCTGGCGGAGCCCGCGGCCTATGGCCCGCTGCTCGCCACCGAGGGCCATGTGCTGGCGGACCTGGACGCGCGTCGCGAGGCCGTCCGCGCCCAGGTGCTGGAGGCGGGGGAACGCCTCGGTGGTCGCGCCCTGGTGAACGACGACCTGCTCGACGAGGTCACCGCCCTGGTGGAATGGCCGGTGGCCGTCAGCGGCCGCTTCGACACCCGCTTCCTGGAGGTGCCCGCCGAGGCGCTGATCTCCAGCATGCAGGATCACCAGAAGTACTTCCCCGTGGTGGACCATGAGGGCCGGCTGCTGCCCCATTTCATCACCGTTGCCAATATCGAGAGCCATGACGTGGAACAGGTGCGCGCCGGCAACGAACGGGTGATCCGCCCGCGCCTGGCCGACGCCGCTTTCTTCTGGGCGCAGGACCGCAAGCAACGCCTGGAAGACCGTATCCCGCGCCTCGAGACCATGGTGTTCCAGCAGCGCCTGGGCACCCTGGCGGACAAGCAGCAACGGGTGGCGGAACTGGCCGGCCACATCGCCGCCGCCATCGGCGGCAACGCCGACCTGGCGCGTCGCGCCGCCGCCCTGGCCAAGTGCGACCTGGTCACCCAGATGGTGTTCGAGTTCCCCGAGCTGCAGGGCATCATGGGCCGCTACTACGCCGGCCACGACGGCGAGCCGGAGGAGGTGGCCGTCGCCCTGGACGAGCAGTACCGGCCGCGTTTCGCCGGCGACGACCTGCCCGCCCATGTCACCGGCCAGGCCCTGGCCCTGGCGGACCGGCTCGATTCCCTGGTGGGCATCTTCGCCATCGGCCAGCCACCCAGCGGCGACAAGGACCCCTTCGGCCTGCGTCGCGCCGCCCTGGGGGTGCTGCGCATCCTCATCGAGGGCGAGCGCGACCTGGACCTGCATGCCTTGCTGGCGCGCGCCGCCGAGCTGCTGCCCGCCGACCTGAAGGCCGGCCAGGTGGTGGATGCCGTATTCGACTATATGATGGAACGGCTGCGCGGCTATTATGCGGACAGCGGCATCGCCATCGACACCTTCGATGCCGTGCTGGCGCGCCGCCCCACCCGGCCGCTGGATTTCCAGCAGCGCCTGCGAGCCGTGGAGGAGTTCCGCCAGCTGGCGGAGTCGCCCAGCCTGGCCGCCGCCAACAAGCGCATCCGCAATATCCTGCGCAAGACGGAGGAGGCCATCCCGGATCGTATCGACGCGGGGCTGCTGCGCGAGGACGCGGAACGGGAACTGGCGCAGGCCCTGGACGGCCTGGCCACCAGCGTCGGGGCACAGTTCGACGCCGGCCAGTACACGGAAGGCCTGCGGCGCCTGGCCGCCCTGCGCGCGCCCGTGGATCGCTTCTTCGATGAGGTGATGGTGATGGCGGAAGAACCCGGGCTGCGCGCCAACCGCCTGGCCCTGCTGGGTTCCCTGGAAGCGCTGTTCCTGCGGGTGGCGGATCTGTCGCGGCTGCAGGGGTAAACCGCCCCCTGTAGGAGCGGGCTCTGCCCGCGAAGGCACGGTGGTGCTACAGATGGTTCGCGGCCAGAGGCCGCTCCTACAGGTGCCCGGGTACCCACCCGTAGGAGCGGGCTCTGCCCGCGAAGGCACGGTGGTGCTACAGACGGTTCGCGGCCAGAGGCCGCTCCTACAGGTGCCCGGGTACCCACCTGTAGGAGCGGGCTCTGCCCGCGAAGGCACGGTGGTGCTACAGACGGTTCGCGGCCAGAGGCCGCTCCTACAGGTGCACGGATACCCACCCGTAGGAGCGGGCTCTGCCCGCGAAGGCACGGTGGTGCTACAGACGGTTCGCGGCCAGAGGCCGGTCCTACAGGTGCACGGATACCCACCCGTAGGAGCGGGCTCTGCCCGCGAAGGCACGGTGGTGCTACAAATGGTTCGCGGCCAGAGGCCGCTCCTACGGGTGCCCGGGTACCCACCCGTAGGAGCGGGCTCTGCCCGCGAAGGCACGGTGGTACTACAGACGGTTCGCGGGCAGAGCCCGCTCCTACACACGACCAACCATCGCGAGGTGATCAGCATGAACCAACCGGATTCCTACCAGGCCATGCTGGAGGCCGTGCAGGCCTTCCACACCAAGCATGACTTCAAGCACACCGGCGGCGAGGAGCTGAACTACCGCATCGCCCTCATGGCCGAGGAACTGGGCGAGATCTCCTCCTGCGTGACCAAGGGCAAGCGCAAGGAGATGCTGGCGGAGGAGGTGGCGGACCTGTTCATCCTGCTCCTCGGCACCGCCATCGCCGCCGACTTCGACCTCAAGACGGCCTTCTGGGACAAGCTGGACAAGCTGATGCAGCGTGAGTCGCGCATGGTCAACGGCCGCATCCGGGTGTCCGAATTCCGGGGCATGTGAACGATGAAACTGGTCATTCTGGAACGCGAAGGGGTCATAGACCAGGACAGCGGCGCACAGGCGGACGCCGACTGGCAGGCCCTGCCCGGCAGCCTCGATGCCATCGCCCGGCTCAACCGGGCCGGCTACCGGGTGGCGGTCATCAGCCAGCCAGTAGACGACGGACGTCCCGATCCGGCCCAGCTCCAGCACCGGCAACGGACGCTGAGCCTGGCCGTTGCCGAGGCCGGCGGGGTGCTGGAAGGGGTGTATTTCTGCCCCCATGGCCGGGAGCAGGACTGCGACTGTCGACTGCCGGCACCCGGCCTGTTCGAGGACCTGGCGCAGCGCCACCGCGCCGAGTTGCGCGGCGTTCTCGCCATCGGCGATGGCGCCGACTTCCTGCGCGCCGCCGCCACGGCCGGGGCCGACCCGGTACTGGTCCGTACCGGCCGGGGAGAACAAACCCTGGCCGATCTCGGCCACGATGCCCCCGTGATGCGTTTCAGCGACCTGGCGCGGGTGGTGGACCTGTTGTTGCAGGACCCGGCCAAACAGGAAGCCACCCCGTGAGCCGGAACGCCCCCCTGTCACTGCGTCGTCCTGGGGACCCACCAGAAGTCATTCTTTTTATTCGATCTTTTCTGTTCTGGATGGTATTTTTCCTATCCACTATATTTTTTGCGATTACTGCTTTATTACTGTATCCATTTTCTTTTAGGGTCCGCTATACCTATATTACCCAGTGGGCGCGGCTCAACCTGGCCTGGCTGTGGATCACCTGCCGTCTCAAGGGCCGGGTCGAGGGCCTGGAGCATATTCCCGCCCAACCCGGCGTGATCCTGGCCAAGCACCAGTCCACCTGGGAGACCCTGGCCCTGCAGCGCATCTTTCCCATGCAGGCCTGGGTACTGAAACGGGAGCTGCTGCGCATCCCCTTCTTCGGCTGGGGCCTGGCCCTGATGGACCCCATCGCCATCGACCGTGGCGCCGGGCGCAAGGCCGTGGAGCAGGTGGTGGAGCAGGGTCAACAACGGCTCGCGGCGAAGCGCTGGGTGGTGATCTTCCCCGAAGGTACCCGCATGGCGCCCGGGGAGCGGGGCCGCTACCGCATCGGCGGCGCCCTGCTGGCGGAGCGCGCCGGTGTGCCCGTGGTACCCATGGCCCACAACGCCGGGGAGTTCTGGCCGCGTCACGGCTTCATCAAGCGCCCCGGCATCATCACCGTGCGCCTCGGCCCGCCCATCGAACCAGAGGGCAAAACGGCCCAGGAGATCCTGCGACAGGCCGAGGACTGGATCGAGACCGCCATGCGCGAGATCACCACCCAAC
>JAIVHA010000012.1:0-30580 GCA_020201295.1 Lysobacteraceae bacterium
GCCACGCGCTGCTGCTGTCCGCCGGAGAGCTCCCCGGGGCGCCAATCCTGGCTCCGCCTCCCTGTCCCGACTGATAAACCTGATCAGGGGTCTGGTTAGCGAGGGATTGATGGGGGCGTTCGTCATTGTAGAAGGCGAAGTACTCGGTCAATCCAGCGGTCGACTCAACCATGTTGGCATAACCCTTGAGATAGACATCCTCATACTTGACACTCCGCCAGAGCCGTTCCACGAAGATGTTGTCCAGGGCCCGGCCCCGGCCATCCATGCTGATTCTGACACCCTCGCGCTTGAGCACCCCGGTGAAGGCCTCGCTGGTAAACTGCACACCCTGATCGCTGTTGAAGATCTCCGGCACGCCAAAGCGTTGCAGGGCATCCTCAAGACAGTCGATACAGAAGCCCGCATCCAGTGTGTTGCTCAGCCGCCAGCTCAATACCTTGCGGCTGTACCAGTCGATGATCGCCACCAGATAGGCGAATCCACGTTCCAGCCGAACGTAGGTGATGTCAGTGCTCCAGACCTGGTTGGGCCGGGTTACCGCAACCCCGCGCAGCAGGTAGGGGTAGACCCGGTGCTGTGGGTGCGCACGGCTGGTGTTGGGGCCTGGCGCCATTCCAGCAAGCCCCAGAAGTCGCATCAGCCGCTGTACCCGCTTGCGGTTGACTGTATGCCCCTGAGCCTTCAGGAAGAGCACCATCCGACGGCTGCCATAGAAGGGGCGGCGGGTATATTCCTCGTCAATCAGGCGGCACTGCAACAGCTCCTCCTCGCTGACCGGGGCTGCGGGAACGGGGGCGTAGACCACACTGCGCGTCACATCGGCCAGTTCACATTGGCGCACCACGGGGATGTCGCCCTCTCTGTCAATCCAGAAGCGCCGCTTCATGGCAGGCTGATCCCGGACTTTTTTTTCAGCCAGTCCAGCTCCATCTTCAGTTTGCCGATCTCGCTGAAGAGCTTTTCCGGCTCCTGGTGCTCGGCAGCCGGTTGGGGGCCGCGCCTCTTTCCCTCGAACAGGCTTTGTGCCTGCTCCTGGATCGCACGCTTCCACTGACCCACCTGGGCCGGGTGAACCCCGTGCTCCTGGCCGATCTCATTGATCGTCTTCTCCCCCTTGAGCGCCTCAAGGCCGATCTTCGCCTTGAAGGCCGGGGTGTAGGATTTACGTCTCTTCTTCTCGCTCATGCCTTTGTTCCTCAGATCTCGGAACATAGCTTAAACTACTGTCCTGAATCTGGGGTCCACTTTAGGGTGTAGGAGCGGGCCTTGGCCGCGAATGTTCGCGGGCATGCCCCAGGGCACTCTCTCGACCGCTACGCGGTCTCACCTTGAGCCCGCTCCTACAGGGCCCAAAGCATGAAAAAAGGGAGCGCAAGCTCCCTTTTTCGTGGTGGTCGTCTTTGGGGCTCAGGAGGCCAGCGGCAGCTCCAGCGGGGCCTCCAGGCCATGGACCCTGAGGTCATGGGCCTCGGCGAAGCCCAGGATGTCCTTGCAGATCTCCGGGTGGCTGTGGCACAGACCGCGGTCCAGGCGCAGGCCTTTCACATTTCCAGACGGACCGCGTCCGGCCTCTTCTCAGAAGTCATCCGAACTACCATCATCAAGCTACTGATTTTCCATTCCTTCACCAACCGCCACCACCCTCACATTCTTCGCCTAAGTGCCTGTCAGCAAAGCAGGAATTTCCAAACTGCCCTTGACAATGGTGGGTGGCCGTTCCTATAGTGTCGAAATGTGGTGATAAGTGGAACAAAGTGGACAAAAGGGATGGTCAAGGGGGAATGAGTGTTCATTGGTGGTAGCACCGTCAACCTGGACGCCAAGGGGCGCCTGGCTCTGCCTACCCGCTACCGGGGCATCATCGCCGACCGTTTCGAGTCGCGCCTGGTGCTCACGGTGCACGACGACGGCTGCCTGCTGCTCTATCCCCTGGCCGAGTGGGAGGACATCCAGCGCAAGCTGGTGCGCCTGCCCAACCAGAACAAGCGCGCCCGCACCCTGCAACGCATGCTGCTCGGCTATGCCACCGAGGTGGAGATGGACGGCAACGGCCGCATCCTGGTGGCGCCGCGTCTGCGTGACTTCGCCAAGCTCGACAAGCGCGTGTCCCTGGCCGGCGTGGGCAACAAATTTGAAATCTGGAACGAGGAGGTATGGGAGAAGAACTGTGGTGACTGGGTGACGGGTCCCGATGGGGATGCCGAGCTGCCCGACGCACTCGAATCCCTGACCCTCTAACGTTTCATGTCGGAAGCATATGCGCACCGCCCCGTATTACTGGAGGAGGTGCTGGCAGGGCTGAATATCCGCCCCGATGGTGTGTACCTGGACGGCACCTTCGGGCGTGGTGGACACAGCCACGCCATTTTGGAGTGCCTGGGCCCGGATGGTCGCCTGATCGCCATCGACCGGGATCCGCGCGCAGTGGCGATGGCGGAACAAACCGCGGCGCGCGATGCGCGCTTTCACATTGAACGGGGTGCATTCGCCATGCTGGGTCAACTGGCCGCGAATCTGGGATTGCAGGGAAGAATCGACGGCATTCTGCTGGACCTCGGCGTCTCTTCCCCGCAGCTCGACGATGCCCAGCGTGGCTTCAGTTTCCTGCAGGACGGTCCCCTCGACATGCGCATGGATCCGGACAGCGGTGTGAGCGCTGCGCAGTGGCTGGCGCAGGCCGGCGAGAGTGAGATCGTGCGGGTGCTGAAGGTGTATGGAGAGGAGCGTTTCGCCAGGCGCATCGCGCGGGCCATCGTCCAGAAACGCGAGGAAGCTCCCCTGCTAACCACCCGTCAACTCGCCGAACTGATTGCGGCGGCAGTGCCGGTGCGGGAAAAACACAAACACCCCGCCACACGCAGTTTCCAGGCCATTCGCATCTTCATTAATCATGAACTCGAGGAACTCGAGGCCGTGCTGCCCCAGGCCGTGGACGCGTTGACGCCCGGTGGCCGTCTGGCGGTGATCAGTTTTCATTCCCTGGAGGATCGCATGGTGAAGCGTTTCATTCGCCGCGAATACCAGGGCGAACCACAACCGCGGGGTCTGCCGCTCATGGGCCATGGCCATGAGCCACGGCTGCGTCCCGTCGGCAAGGCCATCCGTGCCACTGAACAGGAAGTGCAGGAAAACCCCCGGTCGCGAAGCGCCGTGTTGCGCATCGCGGAGCGTGCGGCATGAGTTCTTCCTGGGTGTTGAACCTGTTGCTGGCGGCGCTGGTGGTGCTGTCCTCGCTGGGTGTGGTGTATGCAAAACATGAAAGCCGCCGCCTGTTCGGCGAGCTGCAGGTACTGGAAGCGGAGCGTGATCGCATGAATACCGAGTGGGGGCAGTTACAGCTGGAGCAGGGCACCCTCACTACACATGGCCAGGTGGAGCGCGCGGCCCGCACCCGCCTCGGCATGGTGATCCCTGATCCCGGTCAGGTCGTGATGGTGCGTCCATGAGTCGCGCATCCACCAGTGGCGAATTTCATGGTCGCCGCCGCTTGTTGCTGGTGGTGATGGCCTGCGCCTTCGCGGCACTGGTGTGGCGTGCCGTGGATCTGCAGGTGCTGGATCGTGACTTTCTCCAGGGTCAGGGTGATGCCCGCCATTTGCGCGTGGTGGAAATGCCTGCCCACCGCGGCATGATCCTCGACCGCCAGGGCGAGCCGCTGGCCATCAGCACGCCGGTGCAGTCGGTCTGGGTCAACCCCCAGGAGATCATTACCGCCCGCGAACAACTGCCCCGTCTGGCCCATGTCCTGAACCTGGATATGGACTACATCCAGCGCACCCTGGCGCGCCGTGCCGGGCGCGAGTTCGTCTACCTGCGACGCCACATCAGCCCCGACCTGGCCACCCAGGTGCGTGCCCTGGAAATCCCCGGGGTGTTCCTGCAGCAGGAATATCGCCGCTACTACCCGGCCGGCGAAGTCATGGCCCATGTGCTGGGTTTCACCAATATCGATGACGCGGGCCAGGAAGGGTTGGAACTGGCCTACGGGGAATGGCTGCGCGGAACGCCCGGTGCCAAGCGGGTAATCAAGGACGGGCGACGCAATATCGTCGAGACGGTGGAAAGTATTCGTCCACCGCAGCCGGGCCGCGAACTGCGCATCAGCATCGATCGTCGTATCCAGTTCCTGGCCTACCGTGAGCTGAAGGCGGCGGTGCAGCAGCATGGCGCCCGCTCCGCCTCGGCGGTGATCCTGGATGTGCAGCGCGGGGAAGTGCTGGCCATGGTCAACCAGCCCTCCTACAACCCCAACAACCGTGACCATCGCCGCAGCGATCATTTCCGCAACCGCGCGGTGACCGATGTATTCGAGCCCGGTTCCACCATCAAGCCCTTTACCATCGCCGCGGCCCTGGAGGCCGGACGCTACCAGCCACACACGCGCATCGATACCAGCCCGGGCTACCTGACCGTGGGCCGCAACACCGTCAAGGACGTGCGCAATTTCGGGTCCATGGATGTGACCGGGGTGATGCGCAAGTCGAGCAATGTGGGCGTGGTCAAGATGGCCCTGTCCATGCCCCCCAAGACCCTGTGGGCCATGTTGTCCAGGGTGGGTTTCGGAGCCACCACCGGTAGCGGATTCCCCGGCGAGTCGGCTGGCCTGCTGGTGAACCATCCGCGCTGGCGCGATATCGAACTGGCCACCCTGGCCTTCGGCTACGGCATGTCGGTCACGCCCTTGCAGCTGGCCGAGGCCTACAGCGTCATCGCCAATGACGGCCTGCTGCGGCCGGTGTCCTTTCTGTACCAGGACAAAGTACCGGAAGGTGAGCGGGTGATGTCCACCCGGGTGGCACGCGAGGTGCGCACCATGATGGAAGAGGTGCTCGGCCCCGAGGGCACGGCACCGCTCGCGCGGGTGGCGGGTTACCGGGTGGCGGGCAAGACCGGCACCGTGAAAAAATCCATCGCCGGCGGCTATGCCGATGATCGCTACCAGGCCCTGTTCGCGGGCATGGCGCCGGCCAGCCAGCCGCGCCTGGTGATGGTGGTGGTGATTGATGAGCCCGCGTGACGGGACTGGCAACCGATTCGCGCCAGGTGCGGCCCGGGGACCTGTTCCTGGCCGTTGCCGGGCTGCAGCACCATGGCCTGGACCATGCGGACGCCGCCGTGGCGGCCGGTGCCGTGGCCGTGTTGTGGGAACCGCGTGCCGAGCGTCCGGAACTGGCGCAGCAGGGTGCGGCCCTGCAGGTGCCCGCCATCGCCCTGTCCGGTCTGCGTGCGCGGCTGGGGCTCATCGCCAGTCGCTTCTATGGGGCGCCCAGCCACGAGTTGTTCGTGGTCGGCGTGACGGGCACCGATGGCAAGACCTCCTGTACCCATTTCCTCGCCGAGGCCTTCAGCGAGCCGGGCTGCCCGGGCGCCCTGCTGGGTACGATAGGCTATGGCCCCTTCGGCCAGCTCAAGCCCGCCACCCACACCACCCCCGATGCCCTGGTGATCCAGCGTGAGCTGGCCGAGATGCGCGACGCGGGCCTGCGCCGCGTGGCCATGGAGGTGTCTTCCCATGGCCTGCACCAGGGCCGTGTGAGTGGTGTCGATTTCGATGTGGCGGTGTTCACCAACCTCAGCCGTGACCACCTGGATTACCACGGTGACCTGGCGGCCTACGGCAATGCCAAGCGCCTGCTGTTCCAGGCGCCGGACCTGCGGGCGGCGGTGATCAACGGTGGTGATCCCTTCGGCCGCGAACTGCTCGGCGAGCTGTCCTCCGGACCGCGCACCATTGCCTACGGCCTGGAGGAGGACCTGGCGGGGCTGCAGGACGTGGAGCGTGTGAGCGGTCACGATCTGCAACTGGGTGAAACCGGCCTGTCCCTGCGGGTGCGCACTCCCTGGGGCGAGGGTGAGCTGCGCGCCGGCCTGCTCGGCGGCTTCAATGCGGGCAACCTGCTGGCGGTGCTGGCGGTGCTGGGCATCGCCGGCATGCCGCTGGTGGACATCCTTGCGCGCCTGTCGCGTGTGCACACGGTACCGGGTCGCATGGAACGTTTCGGTGGCGATGCCGGGCAGCCCCTGGTGGTGGTCGACTATGCCCATACGCCGCGCGCCCTCGAACAGGTATTGCTGGCCCTGCGCGGCCACTGCCGTGGCCACCTCTGGTGCGTGTTCGGCGCCGGCGGCGATCGCGACCGTGGCAAACGCCCCTTGATGGGTGCGGTGGCGGAACGCCTGGCGGACCGGGTGCTGCTCACCAACGACAACCCGCGCAGCGAGGCGCCAGACGCCATCCTGGCGGAGATCCAGGCGGGCATGGCGCGGCCGCAAGCGGTGCAGCCGATGCCCGATCGCGCCGCCGCCATCCAGCATGCCGTGGGCCAGGCCGGCCCCGGAGACCTGGTGCTGGTGGCCGGCAAGGGTCACGAGGATTACCAGCAGATCGGCGCCGAGCGCCGGCCCTTCAGTGACCGTGCCCAGGTCCTGGCCGCCCTGGCCGGAGGTGCGGCGTGATTCGCATGCGCCTGGCCGAAACCGCCGAACTGCTGCAGGCCGGTTGGCAGGGTGCCGACGCCTGGTATACGGGCCTCGGAACCGATACCCGCAGCCTGGAAGCGGGGAGCCTGTTCGTGGCCCTGCGCGGCCCGCGCTTCAATGGCGAGGCGTTTCTCGAACAGGCCCGTGCGCGGGGCGCCGTCGGCGCCCTGGTCGGCCGGGACGTTCGCGCGGCGGATCTGCCCCTGCTGGCGGTGGACGATACCCGTCACGCCCTCGGCCGCCTGGCGGCCCATTGGCGTGGCCGTTTCAGTATTCCCCTGGTGGGCATCACCGGCAGCAACGGCAAGACCACGGTGAAGGAAATGACCGCCGCGATACTCGGTCGCCGCGGTCCGGCCCTGGTGACCCACGGCAACCTCAATAACGATATCGGCGTGCCGCTCACCCTGGCGCGTCTGGGCCTGGAACACGGCACTGCCGTCATTGAGATGGGCGCCAATCACGCGGGCGAGATCGCCTACCTGACCGATCTTGTCCAGCCTTCCGTGGGGCTGGTGAACAATGCCGGTCCGGCCCACCTGGAAGGTTTCGGAAGCCTCACCGGCGTGGCCCGGGCCAAGGGCGAACTGTTCCAGCACCTGCGAATGCGCTGGCCGCCACCGCCGCCTCCCTGGCCGCCGGCGCCACCCTGCAAGAGGTACGCACGGGCCTGCAAGGCCTGCCGCCGGTGCATGGCCGCCTGCAGCGTATCGTCCTGGCCGACGCGGCCGTGCTCATCGATGACACCTACAACGCCAATCCTGCCTCCCTGCGTGCCGGCATCGAAGTGCTGGCCCTGGGGCAGGGGCCGAAGTGGCTGGTGCTGGGTGATATGGCCGAACTCGGGGCCGAGGGTGAGCGGCTGCACCGCCAGATGGGCAAGCTGGCGCGGGAGAGCGGCGTGGAACGCCTGTTCGCGCTGGGTGAGCTGGCCGCCGCCGCCGCCGAAACCTTCGGCGCGCACGGCGTCACCTGCCCATCCAGGGAAGCACTGGTCAGTGCCCTGGAGCAGGACTGGTGCGCGGGCGTGCAGCTGCTGGTGAAGGGCTCGCGCAGCATGGGCATGGAAGCGGTCGTGGAAGCCCTGCGGGCCCGGCATGGGGAGGCGCGCTGATGCTGGTCTATCTCGCCGAATACCTGAGCCAGTTCCACACCGGTTTCAATGTGTTCCAGTACCTGACCCTGCGCGCCATCCTGGGCGTGCTGACCGCGTTGCTGATCTCGTTCCTAGTGGGTCCGATGATGATCCGGCGCCTGAGCTTCCACCAGATCGGCCAGTCGGTGCGCAGCGATGGTCCGCAGACCCATCTCGCCAAGGCGGGCACGCCCACCATGGGCGGTACCCTGATCCTGGTGGGCGTGGCGGTGGCCACCCTGCTGTGGGCGGACCTCGGTAATCGCTATGTATGGGTATTGCTGGTGGTCACCCTGCTGTTCGGCGCCATCGGCTGGGTGGACGACTACCGCAAGGTGGTGGCGCGCAACAGCAAGGGTTTGTCGGCACGCAGCAAGTTCTTCTGGCAGTCCGTGGTGGCCCTGGGCGCGGCCCTGTTTCTCTATTACACCGCCCAGGAAACGTCTGAAGTGCAGCTGCTGGTGCCCTTCTTCAAGAATTTCTATGTGGACCTGGGCTGGGGCTATGTGCTGCTGGTGTATTTCGTGGTGGTGGGTTCCAGCAATGCGGTGAACCTTACCGATGGCCTCGACGGCCTGGCCATCCTGCCCACGGTGATGATCGCCGGTGCCCTGGCGGTGTTCGCCTATGTGACCGGTCATGCGCGTTTCGCCGAATACCTGTCCATTCCCTTCATTCGTGATGCGGGCGAGGTGATCGTGTTCGCTGGCGCGCTGATGGGTGCGGGCCTCGGGTTCCTCTGGTTCAACGCCTATCCCGCCCAGGTGTTCATGGGCGATGTGGGCGCGTTGGCCCTGGGCGCGGCCCTGGGCATGATGGCGGTGCTGGTGCGCCAGGAGTTGGTGTTCTTCGTCATGGCCGGCGTGTTCGTCATGGAAACCGTCTCGGTCATCCTGCAGGTGGCGTCCTTCAAGCTGACCGGAAGGCGCATCTTCCGCATGGCGCCCCTGCATCATCATTTCGAACTACTGGGCTGGCCGGAGCCGCGCGTCATCGTGCGTTTCTGGATCGTCACCGTGATCCTGGTGCTGATCGGCCTGGCGACACTGAAGATACGGTAGGAGGTTGTATGGACGTACGCAGTCAGATGGCAATCGTAGGTGTAACCCTGGCAGTGATCTCGCTGGTGCTGCTGGTGGTGGTGTAAGGAGTCACGGAAACGACATGGGGTTTGCCGCGGGAATCATGCCAATGGAACAGCCAATCACAGCCAGCAGGACGCTGATCGTCGGTCTCGGATCGACGGGGCTGTCGTGCGCCCGGTTTTTGGCTCGCCAGGGCGTCGAGGTGGCCATTACGGACAGTCGCGCGCAACCGCCGGCCCTGGAGCAGCTGCGCGGTGAGTTGCCCGACATCCCCCTGTTCGTCGGTGGTTTCAACGAGGCGGCCTTTGCCCGCGCCGAACGCATCGTGCTGAGCCCGGGCGTATCCCTGGAGGAACCCTTCCTGGCCCGCGCCCAGGCGCGTGGCGTGGAAGTGATCGGCGATATCGAGCTGTTTGCCCGTGCCGTGACCGCACCGGTGGTGGCCATTACCGGCACCAATGGCAAGAGCACGGTCACCACCCTGGTGGGCGAAATGGCCATTGCCGCCGGCAAGGAGGTACGCGTGGGCGGTAACCTGGGCACGCCGGCCCTGGACCTGCTCGACGATACCCGTGCGGATTTCTATGTGCTGGAACTGTCCAGCTTCCAGCTGGAAACCACCCACAGCCTGGTGGGCCACATCGCCGCGCTGTTGAACCTGAGCCCCGATCACCTGGACCGCTATCGCAACCAGGAGGCCTATGGTCTGGCCAAGCAGCGCATCTTCCGGAATGCCGCCCTGCAGGTGGTGAATCGCGATGATGCGGCGGCGCTGGCCCTGGCCGACGCGGCCCGGCCCATGCGTGGATTCACCCTGGGTGTCCCGGCTCCAGGGGACTTTGGCCTGCGGCGGCGGGAAGATCGCGACTGGCTGGCGCAGGAGGAAGACCTGCTGCTGCCAGCGGACGCGTTGCGCATGGCGGGCCGACACAACCTGGCCAATGCCCTGGCGGCGCTTGCCATCGGCACGGGCATGGGCCTGGCCATGGACGCCATGCTCGAAACCCTGCGCCACTTTCCCGGTCTGCCGCATCGCACCCAGTGGCTGCGCGAACACCAGGGTGTCACCTGGTACAACGATTCCAAGGGCACCAATGTCGGGGCCACGGAAGCGGCCATCGCGGGCATGAGCGGCCCGGTGGTGCTGATCGCCGGCGGCGAGGGTAAGGGCCAGGACTTCGCGCCCCTGGCGCGGGTCATGGCCACCGCCGGTCGCGGTGCGGTGCTGATCGGACGCGACGCGTCGCTCATCGAGCGCGTGCTGCGCGGCGTGGTGCCGGTAGTGCATGCGTGCAGCATGGAAGAGGCGGTGGCCTGCGCCCACGAGATGGCTATCCCCGGGGACTGCGTGTTGTTGTCACCGGCCTGCGCCAGTTTCGACATGTTCGAAAACTACGCGCAGCGCGGGCGGGTATTCGCCGCGGCCGTGGAGCGTTTGTCATGATGGCCGTCGCCGCCCGCCTGGGTGCCCGCTTCCGGCCCGCGGGCCGTTGCCCGCGCCTTGACACCGGCCTGGTGCTGGCGACCGTTGCCCTGTTGCTGCTGGGACTGGTGATGGTGTCCTCCGCCTCCATCACCATGGCCGACCGCCAGCTGGGGCAGCCCTTCTACTATGTCACGCGCCAGCTCATCCACCTCGGCCTGGGCCTGCTGCTGGCTGTCCTGGTGCTGCAGGTGAAGCTCACGGTGTGGGAGCGGGGCAGCTTCATCTGGCTGGCCCTGGCCCTGTCGATGCTGGTCCTGGTGCTGGTGCCGGGTCTCGGTCGCGAAGTGAACGGCAGCGTGCGCTGGCTGGTGCTGGGTCCATTCCGTCTGCAGGTGTCGGAGCCTGCCAAGCTGCTGTTGATCCTCTACCTGGCCGGTTACCTGGTGCGCCGCGGCGAAGAGGTGCGCACCCAGGTGGCTGGTTTCCTCAAGCCCATGGCGGTGCTGGTGGTGGCGGCCGTGCTGTTGCTGCTGGAGCCGGATTTCGGCGCCATGGTGGTGCTGATGACCACGGTCCTGGGCATGACCTTCCTGGCCGGGGTGCGGTTGTGGCAATTCGCCGTATTGCTGGGCATGGCGATGAGCGCCTTCGCCCTGCTGGCCATTACCTCGCCCTACCGGATGGAGCGCCTCACCGCCTTCCTGAATCCCTGGGCTGATCCCTTCAACAGCGGCTTCCAGCTCACGCAGTCTCTGATCGCCATCGGCCGCGGCGACCTGTTCGGTGTCGGCCTGGGCGCCAGCATCCAGAAACTCTTCTATCTGCCCGAGGCGCACACCGACTTCATCTTCTCGGTGCTGGCCGAGGAGATGGGCCTGGTGGGCGTGTTGCTGGTGATCGCCCTGTATGCCTTCATCGTCTGGCGCGCCTGCGCCATCGCCGAGGTGGCGCGCCAGGGTCAGCAGCCCTTTGCCGCCTACCTGGCCTATGGCATCGGCATCTGGATCGGCCTGCAAAGCGTCATCAATATGGGTGTGAGCATGGGCCTGTTGCCCACCAAGGGCCTGACCCTGCCGCTCATGAGCTACGGTGGCAGCAGCCTGCTGGTCATGTGCGTGGCCGTGGCCCTGTTGCTGCGCATCGATTACGAAACCCGTTGCAACGTCCACAACCTCAAGGCCACCGGCACGGAACCGGCCCAGCGGCGGAGGGTGCGGTCATGAGCACGCGGCCCATCCTGATCATGGCCGGCGGCACCGGTGGCCACGTGTTTCCCGCGCTCGCCGTGGCACGGGTACTGCGCGCCCAGGGCATCGCGGTGACCTGGCTCGGCACCCGCCAGGGCCTGGAGGCGCGGGTGGTACCGGAGGCCGGCTTCCCGATGGCCTGGATCCGGGTCAGCGGCCTGCGCGGCAAGGGCCTGGGCCGGCGCCTGTCGGCGCCATTCATGCTGGTCCTGGCCCTGCTGCAATCCTTCTGGGTGCTGGTGCGGCTGCGTCCCGCGGCGGTGCTGGGCATGGGCGGTTTCGTCACCGGTCCGGGTGGCCTGATGGCCTGGCTGCTGCGGCGGCCCTTGCTCATCCATGAACAGAATTCCGTGGCGGGTATGACCAACCGCTGGCTGGCGCCGCTGGCACGCCGGGTGATGGTGGCGTTTCCCGCAGCCCTGCCCGGTGGCTTGCTCACGGGCAACCCGGTGCGCGCGGACATCACCGCCCTGCCGGCACCCGAGACACGGCTGGCCGGGCGCACCGGCGCGCCGCGCCTGCTGGTGCTGGGTGGCAGCCTGGGTGCACAGGCCCTCAACGAGACCGTGCCGGCGGCCATTGCCCGGTTGCCCGAAAACCTGCGCCCCGAGGTCTGGCACCAGACCGGTATCCGCCACCTGGATGCCGGCCGCGCGGCCTATGCCGCCGCCGGCATGTCGGCACGGGTGGAGGCCTTCGTGGATGACATGGCCGCCGCCTATGGCTGGGCGGACTTGGTGGTGTGCCGCGCCGGCGCACTGACCGTGGCCGAGCTGGCGGCGGCGGGTATCGGCGCCATCCTGGTGCCCTATCCCCATGCGGTGGACGACCACCAGACCGGTAACGCTCGCTACCTGGCGGAGCAGGGCGCGGCCCTGCTGCTGCCGCAGCCGGAACTGAATGCCACGCGGCTGGCAGAACTGCTGCAGCCGCTGCTGGCGGATCGTGCCCGCCTGGTCGCCATGGCCGGACAGGCGCGCGCCCTGGCCCAGCCCGAGGCCGCGCGCCGGGTGGCGCAGGTCTGTGTGGCCGCAGCGGGCCTGGAATGGAGGGCGGCGGCATGAACAAGATGACCCACAGCCCCGCAGTGCCCGCCGCCGGCATGGGCCGCATCCGGCGCGTGCATTTCGTCGGCATCGGCGGGGTCGGCATGGGCGGCATCGCCGAGGTGCTGCTCAACCTCGGCTACGAGGTGAGCGGTTCCGACCTGAAGGAAAATGCCGTGACCCGGCGCCTGGGCGAGCAGGGCGCGCGTTGCTGGATCGGCCATGATGCCGAACATGTGCGCGGCTGCGACGTGGTGGTGGTGTCCAGCGCCGTGCAGCCCGCCAATCCCGAATTGCAGGCGGCGCGCGAACTGCGCATCCCGGTGGTGCCGCGCGCCGAGATGCTGGCGGAGCTGATGCGTTTCCGCTACGGCATCGCCGTGGCCGGTACCCACGGCAAGACCACCACCACCAGCCTGGTGGCCAGCGTGATGGCCGAAGGCGGGCTCGATCCCACCTATGTCATCGGCGGCCGCCTGAACAGCTCCGCCAGCCATGCGCGCCTCGGTGCCGGCTGGTACCTGGTGGCCGAGGCCGATGAGAGCGATGCCTCCTTCCTGCACCTGCAGCCCATGCTGGCGGTGGTCACCAACGTGGACGCCGATCACCTGGCCACCTATGAAGGCGACTTCCAGCGCTTGCGCCAGACCTTCGTGGAGTTTCTGCATCACCTGCCTTTCTACGGCCTGGCGGTGTTGTGCGTGGACGATCCGGAAGTGCGTGACCTGCTGCCCCAGCTCACCCGCCCGGTGCGCACCTACGCCATCGAGCAGGCCGCCGATGTGCGTGCCGTGAAGGTGCGCCAGCAGGGCTTGCAGATGCATTTCGAAGTGGAGCGGGAAGGTCATGCGCCGCTGCCGGTCACTTTGAACCTGCCCGGCAATCACAATGTGCTGAACGCACTGGCGGCCATCGCCGTGGCCACCGAACTGGAGGTGGCCGATGCCGCCATCCAGCACGCCCTGGAATCCTTCCAGGGTATCGGCCGGCGCTTCCAGGTCTATGGCGAGCTTGTCACGTCCCATGGCCCGGTGCTGCTGGTGGACGATTACGGCCATCACCCGCGCGAGCTGGCGGCGACCCTGGCCGCGGTGCGCGGTGGCTGGCCGGAGCGGCGCCTGGTGCTGGCCTTCCAGCCCCATCGCTACAGTCGCACCCGCGACCTGTTCGAGGACTTCGCCCAGGTGCTGTCCGAGGTGGACGTGCTGCTCATCATGGAGGTCTATGCCGCCGGTGAGGAAGCGATCCCCGGCGCCGATGGCCGAGCCCTGTGCCGGGCCATCCGCACGCGCGGCAAGGTGGATCCCATTTTCGTGGAAACGGTGGAACAGCTTCCGGAGGCCCTGGACGGGGTGCTGCGGGAAGGAGACCTGGTGCTGACCATGGGCGCCGGGGACGTAGGTGCGGCGGCGCAGCAACTGCCGCGGCAATTGCAGTCGGTTGGGGAGTAACGGGTATGAGCCAGGACAACAGGTACCAGTTTCACATGGGCTGTGGCGAGCCACTCTGCAGTCAATGGTTGCGGGCCACATTGCCGGCGCCGGTGGAGCGCAAGGCGACGGTCAGTCTAGCGCGCAAGGTGGCCGCTGCCGACAAGGCGCGAGGTCGGCGCAAGGCATGATGACGGCGCCACTACAGCCAGTCCTGCGCGGTGAACTGCGGCTGCAGGAGCCCATGTCCGCCCATACCAGCTGGCGGGTGGGTGGTCCCGCGGATCGTTTCTACCAGCCGGCGGACCTGGATGACCTGGCGGGCTTCCTGGCCAGCCTGCCGGTGGAAGAGCCGCTGTTGTGGCTGGGCCTGGGCAGCAACCTGCTGGTGCGCGACGGCGGTATCCGCGGCACGGTGGTGTTCACCCTGGGCGCCCTCGATGAGCTGCACCGGGTGGGGGGCCGGACGAATACGCGGTGGCCTACCGCAGTGTGCAGGCACCGCGCGAGGAATGGTTCGTGGGCGCGGAACTGCGCCTCACGCCCGGCGACGTGAGCGCGGCCCAGGCGCACATCAAGGAACTGCTGGCCCGTCGTGGCGCCACGCAACCGACCCAGCAACCGAGTTGCGGTTCGGTGTTTCGCAATCCCGCCGGTGATCATGCCGCGCGCCTGATCGAGACGGCGGGCTTGAAGGGGCTGCGCCGCGGCGATGCCCAGGTGTCGGAGAAGCACGCCAACTTCATCGTCAACCTGGGCGCGGCGACGGCGGCGGACATCGAGGCGCTGATTTTCGAGGTTCGGGAGAAGGTGCAGGCCGCGCATGGCGTGCGCCTGGAGACCGAGGTACGCATGGTGGGTGAGGCAACGGCATGACGGACGTCCAGGCCTTCGGCAAGGTGGCGGTGCTCATGGGCGGGCACGCGGCGGAGCGGATCATCTCCCTGCGCAGTGGCCAGGCCGTGCTGGAAGCGCTGCGCTGCGCCGGCGTGGATGCCGAGGCGGTGGACGCCGGGGATTCCGATGTGCTGCGGCAACTGGAACAAGGCGGCTACGACCGGGTGTTCAATGCCCTGCACGGTCGCGGTGGCGAGGACGGTGTGATGCAGGGCTGCCTGGAACTGCTTGGCCTGCCCTATACGGGCAGTGGCGTACTGGCCTCGGCACTGGCCATGGACAAGCTGCGCACCAAGCAGCTGTGGCACGGCGTGGGTCTGCCGACGCCTGAATTCGCCCTGCTCGACAGCGAGGCGGACCTGGAGCGAGCCGCGCGGGAAGTGGGCTTCCCCATGATGATCAAACCGATTCACGAGGGTTCCAGTATCGGTATGAGCAAGGTGGAAGAAGCGCGACAACTGCCTTCCGCCTGGGCCCTGGCGCGGCAATACGACCCGGCGGTGCTGGCGGAACGCTGGATCACCGGCGCCGAGTACACCGCCGCGATCCTGGGGGATGAGGTACTGCCGCTGATCCGCCTCGAGACCGGCAATGTGTTTTACGACTACCAGGCCAAGTACGAGTCGAACAGCACCCGGTATCACTGTCCCTGCGGCCTGCCCGCCGAGCGGGAACGGGATTACCAGCAGCTGGCCCTGGCGGCCTTCCGGGCCCTCGATGGGCGCGGCTGGGGACGGGTGGATTTCATGGTGGACGGCGAGGGGCGGCCCTGGCTCATCGAACTGAATACAGTGCCGGGCATGACCGACCACAGCCTGGTACCCATGGCGGCGCGCCAGGCCGGCCTGGATTTCGAGACCCTGGTGGTGCGTATCCTCGCCACCAGCCTGGATGGGGAGCAAGACTGAAATGGTCGAGCGCGCGCGCAAGGGGAAAAGCGGACAGGCCTCGCGGCCCGTCAGCCTGTTGGCGCGACTGCAACCCTGGTGGCCACGACTGGGCCGGGGCGCGCTGGTGCTGGTCCTGGTGCTGGCCGGTGTCGGCCTGGTGCGCTGGACCCAGGACCCGAACAGCCTGCCCATGCGCCAGCTGCAGATCGAAGGGACCCTGCGCTACCTCAGCGAGGCGGAATTGCAGGCACGGGTGGTGCCCCATGTGCGGGGCGGATTCTTCAACGTGGACGTGGTCGCCATCCAGCGCGCAGCGCAGGAGCTGGACTGGGTGGACCGGGTGTCGGTGCGGCGGGTATGGCCGGATACCGTGCGCCTGCATGTGCAGGAACAGCAACCCGTGGCGCGCTGGGGCGACGGTGCGTTGCTGAACCCGCGCGGCGAGCGGTTTTCCGCCGCCGGTCGCGAGATACAGGTCAGCATGCAACTGGGACGTATCGATGCCAGGCAACGGGTGCGGCGCTTCCTGCGCGCCTATCCCAGCCTGGTGGCAAGCAGGGAGGAGCGTTTGCAACACGTGGATCTGCGCTACAGCAACGGCTTTGCCGTGCGCTGGGCGCGCAACGGGACTACAGAGAGCTGAATGCCCATGGCCAAGAAGATTGAAAAAAACCTCATCGTGGGACTCGACGTCGGCACCTCCAAGGTGGTGGCCATCGTCGGTGAGATCACGCCGGAGGGTGGTGTGGAGATCATCGGCATCGGTTCCCATCCCTCGCGCGGCCTCAAGAAGGGCGTGGTGGTGAACATCGAATCCACAGTGCATTCCATCCAGCGCGCCGTGGAAGAGGCCGAGCTGATGGCCGGCTGCCAGATCCACTCGGTGTACGCGGGCATCGCGGGCAGTCATATCCGCAGCCTGAATTCCCACGGCATCGTGGCCATCCGCGACAAGGAAGTGACGCCCAGCGACGTGGAGCGGGTCATCGACGCCGCGCGCGCGGTGGCCATCCCCGCCGACCAGAAGATCCTGCACATCCTGCCCCAGGAATTCATCATCGATGCCCAGGACGGTATTCGTGAACCGGTGGGCATGTCCGGCGTGCGCCTGGAGGCCAAGGTGCACATGGTCACCGGTGCGGTGAGCGCGGCCCAGAACATCATCAAGTGCGTGCGCCGCTGCGGCCTGGAAGTGGACGACGTGATCCTGGAGCAGCTCGCCTCGAGCTATTCCGTGCTTACCGAGGACGAAAAGGAACTGGGCGTATGCCTGGTGGACATCGGCGGCGGCACCACCGACATCGCCGTGTTCACCGAGGGCTCCATCCGCCACACGGCAGTGATCCCCATCGCCGGCGACCAGGTCACCAACGACATCGCGGTGGCACTGCGCACCCCGACCCAGAACGCGGAAGAGATCAAGATCAAGTACGCCTGCGCCCTCACCCAGCTGGCCAGCAGCGAGGAGAGCATCGAGGTGCCGGGTGTGGGCGACCGGGGCAGTCGCCGGCTGGCACGCCAGACCCTGGCGGAGGTGGTCGAGCCCCGCTACGAGGAACTCATGACCCTGGTGCAGGCGGAACTGCGTCGCAGTGGTTTCGAGGACCTGATCGCCGCCGGCGTGGTGCTCACCGGCGGCAGTTCCAAGATCGAAGGCCTGGTGGATTTGGCGGAAGAGATATTCCACATGCCGGTACGGCTGGGTTCGCCCCAGTATGTCACCGGCCTGTTCGATGTGGTGCGCAATCCGATCTATGCCACGGGGGTCGGTTTGCTGCTGTTCGGCAACCAGAATCGCACGCACCGTAATCTGGACGTGCATCTGGGCCGTGGCTTCAAGGGCGTATTGAACCGGATGAAGAGTTGGTTTCAGGGGAATTTTTAGGAAGCAGTCGTTGGCAGGCTGTGCAGGGAGGACGTCCCCTCTCCCGATGGGAGAGGGACAGGGTGAGGGTAAGGGCAAGGATTCCCCCTCACCCCAACCCTCTCCCCAAGGGGAGAGGGAGCTGGAAAGGGTTTTGTAGAGAAGTGGTTTTGCAGGTCGGGTACGACCCGACACCAAGGGCGCGATTGTAGAGTTACAACTGAGGAGGAACTGAAATGTTTGAACTAATGGACGCATACAGCCAGAACGCGGTCATCAAGGTGATCGGTGTGGGCGGTGGCGGCGGCAATGCCGTGCAGCACATGGTGGAGGCCGACATCGAGGGCGTGGATTTCATCTGCGCCAATACCGATGCGCAGGCCCTCAAGAATATGGAATCGCGTATCAGCCTGCAGCTGGGCAGCAGCATCACCAAGGGGCTCGGCGCCGGCGCCAACCCCGAGATCGGTCGCCAGGCGGCACTGGAAGACCGTGATCGTATCATCGAGGTGATCGAGGGCTCCGACATGCTGTTCATCACCGCCGGCATGGGGGGTGGCACCGGTACCGGCGCGGCTCCTGTGGTGGCGCAGCTGGCCAAGGAGCTGGGCATCCTGACCGTGGCCGTGGTGACCAAGCCCTTCCCCTTCGAAGGTGGCAAGCGTCTGCATGCGGCCGAAGCGGGCATGAAGGAATTGAGCCAGTACGTGGATTCCCTGATCACCATCCCCAATGAAAAGCTGCTCACGGTACTGGGCAAGCAGGTGAGTCTGCTGGATGCCTTCAAGGCGGCCAACGACGTACTGCTGGGTGCGGTGCAGGGCATCGCCGAGTTGATCACCCGTCCGGGCCTGATCAACGTCGACTTCGCCGACGTGCGCACCGTCATGTCCGAGATGGGCATGGCCATGATGGGTTCCGGTGTCGCGAGTGGCCAGGACCGCGCCCGCGAGGCGGCGGAAAGCGCCATCAACAGCCCGTTGCTGGAAGACATCAACCTGATGGGCGCGCGCGGTATCCTGGTGAACGTGACCGCCGGCATGGACATGTCCATTGGTGAGTTCGAGGAAGTTGGCAACACCATCAAGGAGTTCGCCTCCGAGAACGCCACGGTGGTGGTGGGTCCCGTGATCGATCCCACCATGCGCGATGAGCTGCGGGTAACGGTGGTGGCCACCGGCCTGGGTTCCCAGGCGCTGCAGCAGAAGGAGACGCCCATGAAGCTGGTGGAACGAAACAAGGACGGCGAGGTCGATTACAAGGACTACGAGCAGCCGACCATCAAGCGCAAGCGCGCGGTGGGTGAGGGCCTGGCCCCCATCACCAGCCAGGAGGACCTGGATTACCTGGACATCCCCGCGTTCCTGCGCCGGCAGGCCGACTAGGCGCCAGCCCCGTCGCGGTTCGCACCCTGCGATGGGGTAAGGCTTTCGTTCGCCCTGCCACCAACCCGTTTTCCTCCTCAGTGCGGGGAGGGTGCGGGCGAGCGAGTCACGGATTCGTCATTCCGGCGCCCGTAGGAGCGACGCAAGTCGCGAAGTGCCACGCGGCCCACCGCTTCGCGACTTGCGTCGCTCCTACAGTAGCAATGGGGTCAAACTCGATTGACCCTTGTAGGAGCGGGCTTTGCCCGCGAATGTTCGCGGCCACAGGCCGTTCCTACAGGGGGCAGAATGTCCGGCGAGTGAAGGGTTTGGCGCGAATTTTGCTAACGTTTTCAGCGGGGTGTGGATGCCGGGGAAACAGGGACTTAGCCGCAAGAGTGTGACTGGTTTCTCTTTTCCTGATATTACAGCTGTGTTACCATCCGCAACCATCGCCTAAGCTCCGGATCGGCAAGCACTTTTAGGGAAAGACCCATGATACGCCAACGTACACTCAAGAATGTCATTCGCGCCACCGGCGTGGGGCTCCACACCGGCGAAAAGGTATACCTCACCTTGCGTCCCGCCGCTCCCAACACCGGTATCGTGTTTCGCCGCACCGATCTGGAACCCCCGGTCGAAATTCGTGCGCGCCCCGAGAACGTGGGCGACACCGTGCTGTCCACCACCCTGGTGAACGGCGATGTGCGCATCTCCACCGTCGAACATCTGTTGTCGGCCATGGCCGGTCTCGGTATCGATAATGCCTACGTGGACCTGAGCGCCACTGAAGTACCCATCATGGACGGCAGTGCCGGCCCCTTCGTGTTCCTGATCCAGTCCGCGGGTATCGAGGAACAGAATGCACCCAAGCGCTTCATTCGCATCAAGCGCCCGGTACTGGTGGAAGACGAGGACAAGTGGGCACGCTTTGATCCTTTCAACGGTTTCAAGGTGGGCTTCACCATCGACTTCCGGCACCCGGTATTCAAGGAAGACACCCAGCGCGCGGAAGTGGATTTTTCCACCACGTCCTTCGTCCGCGAAGTGAGTCGCGCCCGTACCTTCGGGTTCATGCGTGACATCGAGCAACTGCGCGCCCACAACCTGGCCCTGGGCGGCAGTCTCGACAATGCCGTGGTGCTGGACGACTATCGGGTCCTGAATACCGATGGCCTGCGCTACGAGGATGAGTTCGTCAAGCACAAGATCCTGGACGCCATCGGCGACCTCTACCTGCTCGGCCAGAGCCTCATTGGCGCCTTCCATGGCCACAAGTCCGGGCATGCCCTCAACAACCGCCTGCTGCGCGCCCTCATGGCGGAGCAGGATGCCTGGGAAGAGGTCACTTTCGAAAACAGCGAGCAGGCACCCATCTGTTTCACCCAGCCGCTGCCGGCTTCCTGACACCCGGGTCGGTTCTGACCCGCCAGAAACCCGGTTGCACGGCGTTTCTCCTAGCGGGTTTCTTCAGGTTTTTCGCCGCGGGACGCTACCCGTAGCAGGGCGGCGCGCAGGCGTTCATCCTTCAGGGAACGGGCGGTCTGTCGCACCAACTGGGCATTGGCCGCTGACAAGGGTTTGTTGCGCCTGGTTTTTTTCTGCCGCGGCACGGCCTGCGGCAGGACCTTGATCTGGATTGCGCGCACCGTCACGGATTCCACAGGCGCAAGCTGCTGTAGTAGAGTTCGGGTCTGGAAGCGCAGGCGGCTTGCCCACAGCGGGTTGTCCACCGCCAGGATCAGGCAATCGCCGCGCAGGTTCAGTACCTTGCAGTGGATGTCCAGGGGCGGTGGCAGGTTCCTGGACAGCAGGCGTTCCAGTTCGGCCAGCAGTTGCCGCCGTTCCAGGAACCGGGACAGGACTCCGCCCGTGAACAGTTTGCCAACGGAGACCGGTTTGCGGGTGGGCATGATGCTTGCTTCCTGTGGACTGCCATGAACCGGGAATGAACGGATACCCTAAATGAATATCATGCTCTTTACCAACCGCCGCGGACGCGCCGCGAGCATCGCCCTGGGAAGGCCGCAGTTCCTGTTGCCCCTGCTGACGGGGCTGCTGTTCCTGTGCGGGGCGCTGCTCTACGGGGGCTACCGCCTCGGGGTGGCGCAGGCGGAGACCCCCGTCGGCGCGGCGCCACCGCCCTGGCAGGCCGAACTGGATCAGCAGCAGGCCGCCATTGAAATGGCCCGTCAGGATGCCGACGCCCATCTCAATGCCCTTGCGCTGCGACTCGGACAGATGCAGGCCCAGCTGCTGCGGGTGGATGCCCTGGGCACGCGTCTGGCGCGCATGGCGGAGCTGGACGTGGCAGAATTCGATTTCGACAGTTTGCCGGGCCAGGGGGGTTCCGAGGAAGAGGTGCAGGAACTCGCCGAAGCCGTCCCCGCGAACACGGAACTACCGGATTTCCTGCGTACCCTGGAGGACCTGCAGCTGCAGCTCAGCGACCGCCAGCGCAAGCTGACGGTGCTGGAGGGGCTGGTCATGGATCGCAACCTCAAGGCCCAGACCGAGCCCTCCGGACGTCCCATCGAGCAGGGCTGGCTGTCCTCCCACTTCGGCAAGCGTACCGACCCCTTCACCGGCAAGCCGGCCATCCATTACGGCATTGATTTCGCCGGCAAGGAGGGCGCCAATGTCGTGGCGGTGGCCGCCGGTGTGGTGACCTACGTCGGCCACCGTGGTGGCTACGGCAACCTGGTGGAGCTCAGCCATGGCAATGGCTATGTCACCCGCTACGCCCATAACCGCGACCACCTGGTCAGCGCCGGGGAACGGGTGGAAAAGGGCCAGGTCATCGCCCGCATGGGTTCCTCCGGCCGTTCCACCGGCCCCCATGTGCACTTCGAAGTGCTGCGCAACAACAAGGTGGTCAACCCGGGCAAGTACATCGCCGCCCGCTGACCCCGCCCCTACGCATTAGCCCCCCGCTTCGGTTATGATACCGCCTTTATCTGAAGCCGGAATTCGCATTCCCTGGTCCCTATGGTAAGTCAAATCATTCGCAAGCTGTTCGGCAGCAGCAACGATCGCACCATCAAGCGCATGACCAAGGTGGTCAACAAGATCAATGCCCTGGAAGAAAGTATCCAGGCCTTGAGCGACCAGGAACTGCGCGCCAAGACCGACGAATTCCGCCAGCGTCTGCAGGACGGGGCCACGCCGGATGAGCTGCTGGCCGAGGCCTTCGCCGTGGTGCGCGAGGCCGGCAAGCGCACCCTGGGCATGCGCCACTTCGACGTGCAGCTGATTGGCGGCATGGTGCTCAACGAGGGGCGCATCGCCGAGATGCGCACCGGCGAGGGCAAGACCCTGGTGGCCACCCTGTTCGCCTACCTCAATGCCCTGCCCGGCAAGGGCGTACACGTGGTCACGGTGAACGACTATCTGGCACGGCGTGACGCCGAGTGGATGTCCCGCCTCTACAACTTCCTGGGCCTGACCGTGGGCGTCAGCGTCGGTGGCATGAGCGCCGAGGAAAAGCGTGCCGCCTACCACTCCGACATCACCTACGGCACCAACAACGAATTCGGCTTCGATTACCTGCGCGACAACATGGCCTTCAGCATCGAGGAGAAGGTGCAGCGCGAGCTCAATGCCGCGGTGGTGGACGAAGTGGACTCCATCCTCATCGACGAGGCGCGCACGCCGCTGATCATCTCCGGCCCCACCGACGACAACTCCGATCTCTACTCCAAGATGAACGAGATCGTGCCGTGCCTGGTGCGCCAGGCGCCCAAGGAAAACGACGACGACGAAGGCGGCCCCGGCGACTACTCGGTGGACGAGAAGCAGAAGCAGGTCTACCTCACCGAGGAAGGCCACGAGCATGTGGAGGAGGAGTTGGCCCGCGCCGGCCTGCTGGCCGAGGGCCAGAGCCTCTACGATGCCGCCAACCTCATGCTGATGCACCACCTCAACGCGGCCCTGCGTGCCCACGTGCTGTACCAGAAGGACGTGGACTACATCGTCAAGGACAACCAGGTCGTCATCGTCGACGAGTTCACCGGCCGTACCATGCCGGGCCGGCGCTGGTCCGAAGGACTGCACCAGGCGGTGGAGGCCAAGGAAGGGGTGAAGATCCAGAACGAAAACCAGACCCTGGCCTCCATCACCTTCCAGAACTATTTCCGCCTCTACGACAAGCTGGCCGGCATGACCGGCACCGCCGACACCGAGGCGGCGGAATTCGCGCAGATCTACAACCTGGAAGTGGTGGTCATTCCCACCAACCAGCCCATGATCCGCAACGACATGGGCGACCTGGTATTCCTCACCTTCGAGGAAAAGTTCAACGCCATCCTCGAGGACGTGCGCGACTGCCGGGAGCGCGGCCAGCCGGTACTGGTAGGCACCACCTCCATCGAGACTTCCGAATACCTGTCGCGCTTGCTGAACCAGGAAAAGATCAGCCACGAAGTGCTGAACGCCAAGCAGCACGAGCGTGAGGCGCAGATCGTCGCCCAGGCCGGTCGCCCGGGCGCGGTGACCATCGCCACCAACATGGCCGGCCGCGGTACCGACATCGTGCTGGGCGGCAGCCTGGAGGCGGAGCTGGCGGAATTGGGTCCCGAGGCCGACGATGCCGCACGCGCGGCCCTGCGCCGCGACTGGGAACAGCGCCACCAGCAGGTGCTCGATGCCGGCGGCCTGCACATCATCGGCACCGAGCGGCATGAATCCCGGCGCGTGGACAACCAGCTGCGTGGCCGTTCCGGGCGCCAGGGCGACCCCGGCTCCAGCCGTTTCTACCTGTCCCTCGAAGACAACCTCATGCGCATCTTCGCCTCCGGTCGCGTGGGCGCGCTGATGCAGAAACTGGGCATGGAAAAGGGCGAGGCCATCGAGCATCCCTGGGTCACCAAGGCCATCGTCAATGCCCAGCGCAAGGTGGAGGCCCATAACTTCAACATCCGCAAGAACCTGCTCGAATTCGACGACGTGGCCAACGACCAGCGTCGCGTGATCTACGAACAGCGCAACGAGTTGATGGCCACCGATGACATCTCCGATACCATCGAGGTCATACGCGCTGATTGCGTCAACGGTGTCATCAACCAGTTCATCCAGCCCGGCAGTCTCGACGAACAGTGGGACGTGGCGAGCCTGGAAAAGGCTCTGGAAGAGGAATTCGCCCAGCCCATGCCCATCCAGCAATGGCTGGACGAGGACGATTCGCTGCACGAGGAATCCCTGCGCGAGAAGATCCTCGGGGAACTGGAAGCGGTATACGTCGAGAAGGAGAAGCAGGCCGGTGCCGAGACCCTGCGCCACTTCGAGAAGGCCATCATGCTGCAGGTGCTCGACTCCAGCTGGAAGGAGCACCTGTCTTCAATGGACTACCTGCGCCGGGGTATCAACCTGCGCAGCTATGCGCAGAAAAACCCCAAGCAGGAATACAAGCGCGAGGCCTTTGAGATGTTCAATACTATGCTGGAGCGCATCAAGCACGATGTGATCAGTGTGTTGAGCAAGGTGCAGGTGCGCACCGAGTCGGATGTGGCCGCAGTGGAAGAACAGCGGCGCAGCAAGGCGCCCATGGAATTCCAGCACGCCGAGGCCAGCGCCATGGCCCCCGAAGGCGCGGAACCCCAGGGTGAGGGCGATGAAGAACACTCGCCCTTCGTGCGCGAGGGCCGCAAGGTCGGCCGCAACGAACCCTGTCCCTGCGGTTCAGGCAAGAAGTACAAGCAGTGCCACGGGAAGCTGGGTTGACGGGCGGGCACCAAGGTACCAACGCCACTTCGAGCAAAGAAAAGCATGTGTATGATGCGTCCCGTTACGCATGGCACCCGTAGGAGCGGGCTCTGCCCGCGAACCGGTAACCGCAGGCCGTTCGCGGGCAGAGCCCGCTCCTACAGAGCCTATCGTAACCCCCTCTCCGCAATGACGGGTTGACCAGGCTTTTGCTAGTGCGAGACTGACAACATGGCCGTAGGCTATTCCCAGCTTCCCGAACTCCTGCCCGTCGCCGGTATCCGCTGGGGCGTCACGCAGGCGGGCGTGCGTTATAAAAACCGTCGCGACCTGGTGGTGATGGAGCTAGCCCCCGGCAGCACCGTGGCGGCCGCCTTTACCCGCAATGCCTTCTGCGCCGCGCCGGTCACGGTGGCATCGGGCCCGAACAGATCCTGCCCTTCTCCACCGGCGTGATCGGTGAACCGCTGCCCGTGGAGCGCATCGTCGCCGGCTTGCCGGCGGCGCTGGCGGCCCTCGACGCGGGCGGCTGGGCCGAAGCGGCCCATGGCATCATGACCACCGACACCGTGGCCAAGGGCCTCTCGAAACAGGTGGAGATCGCGGGCAAGACCATCACCGTCACCGGCATTGCCAAGGGCTCGGGCATGATCCGTCCCGACATGGCCACCATGCTGTCCTATATCGCCACCGATGCGGCCGTGTCGCGGGAACTGTTGCAGGAACTGCTCGATCACGCCCTGAACCATTCCTTCAACCGCGTCACCGTGGACGGCGATACCTCCACCAATGATGCCTGCGTGCTGGTGGCCACCGGCGCCGCCGGCGTGACCATCGATGCGCCGGGTGCGGCCCTGGAGGCCCTGGGCGCGGCTATCACCGACATCTGCCGCTTCCTGGCCCAGCTGCTGATCCGCGACGGCGAGGGCGCCACCAAGTTCGTCAGCGTGCAGGTTGGCGGTGGCCGTGACAGTGACGAATGCCTGCGGGTGGCCTATACCGTGGCGCATTCGCCCCTGGTCAAGACCGCCCTGTCCGCCAGCGATCCCAACTGGGGTCGCATCCTGGCCGCCGTGGGCCGTGCCGGTGTCGAGGACCTGGTGCTGGAGGACGTGGAGATCTACCTCGACGCGGTGTGCATCGTGCGCCAGGGTGCCCGCGCCGCCGACTACACCGAGGAACAGGGCAAGCGGGTCATGAGCCAGGCGGAGTTCCTGATCGACATCCGCCTGGGCCGGGGGAGTGTCTCCGAGACCGTATGGACCTGTGATTTCTCCGCGGAGTATGTGCGCATCAATGCGGACTACCGTTCCTGAGGCGGGCATGACCCCGCTGGCGGTCGCGGCGGCGGTCATCGTCGGCCCCGATGGCCGCATCCTCATCAGCCGTCGTCATGATCACCTGCATCAGGGCGGGCTGTGGGAGTTTCCCGGCGGCAAGCAGGAGCCCGGCGAGGACGCCCGCCAGGCGCTGCGGCGGGAACTCCACGAGGAACTGGGCATCGAGGTGCTGCAGGCACGGCCGCTGATCCGCGTCCTCCACGACTATGACGACCACCGCGTGTTGCTCGATGTGTGGCGGGTCGAGGCCTTCAGTGGCACGCCGCAGGGGCGGGAAGGCCAGCCCCTGGTGTGGGTCACGCCGGAGGAACTGGGCCAGTACGACTTTCCCGCCGCCAATCGTCCCATCCTGCGCGCCGCCCGGCTGCCGGACCGCTATCTCATCACCCCGGAGCCCGGCCCTGACCTGGACGCCTTCCTGGGCCAGCTGGAAGCCGCCCTGGCGCGCGGTATCCGCCTGCTGCAGTTGCGCGCCAAAGCCCTGTCACCCGACGCCTATGCCCGCCTGGCGGCGCGGGTGGTCCCCCTGGCCCGGGTACAGGGGGCGCGGGTGCTCCTGAGCGGCCCGGCGGAGCTGGTGCGGGAGCTGGGTGCCGCCGGCCTGCACCTGTCCAGCGCCGCCCTGCGGACCTGCCAGGGCCGCCCCCTGCCGGAGGAGTACTGGCTGTGCGCCTCCTGCCATGACGGCGCCGAGCTGGCCCGGGCCGTGCGTCTGGGCGCCGACTGCGTCCTGTTGTCGCCGGTGCAGGCCACCGCCAGTCACCCGGGGGTCACTCCCCTGGGCTGGTCCGCCTTCCAGGCCCTGAGCGATTCCTGCCCCCTGCCCGTGTACGCCCTGGGCGGCCTGGGTCCCGCGGACCTGGCAACGGCCTGGCAGCACGGCGCCCAGGGCATCGCCGCCATCCGCGGCCTGTGGGAGGCCTGATGCGCGGCCGTGGCCTGCTCGTCCTGGTCCTGGGCCTGGTGCTCGGGGTGCTGGCAATCCAGTTGCCCGACTGGCTGCGCCCGACCGACGAGGGCACTCCCTTGCCCACCATCCCTCTGCCGGCGGCGGACCCGGCCTGCGATCCCAGCCAGACCCTGTGCAGCGCCGGCGATGCCGACCGGCGCCTGGCCCTGCGCCTGCAGGGCCCGGTGACGGGCCTGCGGCCCTTCCGGGTGGAGCTGGTGGCAGCGGGCATGAAGGTGCGCGAGGTACAGCTGGAATTCACCATGCCCGACATGGACATGGGCCAGAACCGCTACCGGCTGCTGCCCGAGGGCAATGGCTGGGTGGGACTGGTCACCCTGCCCATCTGTACCACCGGTCGCAGTGACTGGCGGGTGACGGTGCGGGTGCTGGGAGACGAACAGCAGTGGGAGGCGGGTTTTCCCTTCGAGATGCAGTAAATAGGGGACAGACCCCGTTTCCCAGCCCCTGTAGGAGCGGCCTTTGGCCGCGAACATTCGCGGGCAGAGCCCGCTCCTACCTTTCTTCCGGTTCCGAATCATCCTCCCCCGGCCGTTCCTCTCCCACAATCCGGTGGCGTTCCTCGAACCATTCCCCCAGGTCGATCAGGCGGCAGCGGTCGCTGCAGAAGGGCCGGTGGCGTTGTTCGGCGGTCCAGGGGACGGCTTTGCCGCAGGTGGGGCAAGGGACCGTGACGGGGGTCTTCATGGACACTCAGATGATGCAGCAGCCAAGGGAGAAGGATACATCCTGGCGTGTCTGCAGCGGGCGCTCTCCGATCACCGGCACTTCCAGGAAGCGCACCGTGAAGCGGTGCTTGCCACCGCTGATCTCGGCGAAATAGGGTGCCCCGGCGGGCACGGCCACGCGCACCATCTGGCAGGGCAGGTTGGGGTCGAGGGTCTTCTGGAAGAAACCGCCCGGTGCTTCCTCGGGGCGCATCACCGCGCTGTCGCGGGTCAGGCGCAGGATGAGCTGGATGGCCTCGGCAATGCTGTCGAAGTGATGCAGCCAGCCGGACAGATCGCGGGTGCGCTGCTCTGCCGGCTGCTTCAGCCAGAAATGATATTCGGGCAGATCGAAATCGCAGGTGCCACCGGGAATCGCGCTGCGCTGCATGATGGCGGAGAGGAATTCGTTCTTCTTGAGGGTGCTGATGATCTGGCCGTTGATGCCGTGCAACTGGTCGATGAGCCGGTCCAGCTCGTCGAGGATGCCCACCAGCAGGCTGTGGTCCACATTGGGGTTCTGTTCCAGCTTGGCCAGTTTCTGGATATGGCGGTCCAGTTCCTTCATGGCCTCGGTCTTGAGGTCGGCGCGGCCGAAGATGTGCATGATCTCCAGCAGGCTGTGCAGGGTATTGCGGCTGTCCCACTCGCTGCTGCCCGCCAGGTAGCGGGAGGCCTGGCGAAACAGGAACTCCAGCCGCAAAAAGGTCCGGATGCGCTCGTTCAGCGGCTGTTCGTAGTGGATGTGGTCGGCCACGGGGGCGGGTTTCCGGTGCGGTTGCTGCATGGCGGGCTATTGTCCACCAGTGCCAGGGTGGGTGCAAATGTGGCCTCAGCCCGACACATTACCCTCCAGGCCCCGTAGGAGCGGGCTTCGCCCGCGAACATGGTTTCCCCTCCGGCCCCCTGTAGGAGCGGGCTCTGCCCGCGAACATGGTTTCCCCTCCGACCCCCCTGTAGGAGCGGGCTTCGCCCGCGAACGGGATTGCCACGACGGTTCGCGGGCAGAGCCCGCTCCTACAGGGGGGTCGGTGCCCGGGCCTTTGCCGCCAGGTCCAGGTAGCCGGCATGGCATTCATCCACGGCCTGCCGCAGGGCCTCCGGGGTGCCGTCATTGACGATGGTGTCGTCGGCCATGGCGCGACGCTGCTCGCGGCTGGCCTGGGCCGCCAGGATGCCGTCCAGGGTGGCCGGGTCCAGGCCGCGGTTCTGCACCCGCTGGCGCTGCAGGGCCTCGGGACAATCGATCAGCAACACCCGGTCCACATCTCCGCGGGCACCGCTTTCCACCAGCAGGGGGATGACCCAGATGCAGTAGGGTGTCTGCAATGCGGCGATACGGCGCAGGGATTCCGCCCGGATCCGTGGATGGAGCAGGGCCTCCAGTTTCTGTCGTGCGGCCGGGTTGGCGAATACCCGCTCCCGCAATCGCTCGCGCCGCAGGCAGCCCTCGCCATCGAGTAGGTCGGTGCCGAAGTGCGCCACGATGGCCTCCAGGGCCGGCTGGCCCGGGGCCACCAATTCTCGGGCGATGACATCGGTATCGATGACGGGCACCCCGCGTTCCGCGAAGCGGGCCGCGGCGGTCGACTTGCCGCTGCCGATGCCCCCGGTGAGGCCGATGATGAGAGGTGGGTGGGCAGTGACGGGCATGGTGGCCAGTATAACGCGGCGGCACGCCTTCATGCCGGTCCGGCGTTGCCACGACCGGCCCTGTAGGAGCGGGCTCAAGGTGAGACCGCGTTGCGGTCGAGAGAGTGCCCTGGGGCATGGCCGCGAACGTGAAGCCTCTCCGGACCCTGTAGGAGCGGGCTTTGCCCGCGAACGGGGTTGCCACGACGGTTCGCGGGCAGAGCCCGCTCCTACAGGCCCACCCAGCGCAGGTAGGCGCCGCTGATCTCGCTCCCCCACAGCAGGGCGATCCAGCCGGCGGCGGCCAGGTAGGGACCGAAGGGAATGGGCAGCTGGCGGTCGCGGCCCAGCAGCAGGATCATGGCGACCCCGGTCACGGCGCCCACCAGGGACGACAGGATCACGATCACCGGCAGCGCCTGCCAGCCCATCCAGGCGCCGAGCAGGGCCAGCAATTTGAAGTCCCCATAGCCCATGCCTTCCTTGCCGGTGATCAGGCGGAACAAATGGTAGATGCCCCACAGCACCAGGTAGCCGGCGGCGGCACCGAGGATGGCGCTGCGGCTGTCGGCGAACAGGGGGAACAGGCTCAGCACCAGCCCCAGCCACAGGAAGGGCAGGGTGATGGCATCGGGCAGCAGCTGGTGATCGAAGTCGATCATGCTCAGTGCGATCAGCGCCCAGGTCAGCAGCAGGGCGGCGGCGGCCTCCCCGCCATAGCCGAAATGCCAGGCGACAACGGCGGAAAAGCCGGCCGTGGCCAGCTCCACCAGTGGATAGCGCAGGCCGATGGCGGCCTGGCAGGAGGAACAGCGCCCGCGCAGCCACAGCCAGCTGAGCACCGGGATGTTTTCATACCAGCGGATGCCGTGGCCACAGTGGGGGCAGCGCGAGCGCGGCGACACCAGTCCCAGGGGCGGCTCCGCGTCGGCGGGCGCTGTCTCGCCATTGGATTCCAGCAATTGCTCGCGCCACTCGCGCTCCATCATGAGCGGCAAGCGGTGGATGACCACGTTGAGGAAGCTGCCCACCACCAGCCCCAGCAGGGCCGTGACGATGATGAAGGCCGTCGGGCTGTCTTGCAGCAGCTGGATGAGCAGGATCTGGTCCAAGGTCGTCTCAGTTAACGGGAAGTCGTCGCGCGACTTCATCCTGATTCCTTCTCCCTCCGGGAGAAGGTGCCCGAAGGGCGGATGAGGGAGGTGGTCCTGGCGATGGTGCCGGTATTCCCCCCCCCTCACCCCAACCCTCTCCCCCGCGGGGGAGAGGGGGCGTTGTGTTGTCCGGCTACCCGGAATGATGCACCCGTAGGAGCGGCCTTCGGCCGCGAATGGCGGTTGTGGTAACCCCAGACGGTTCGCGGC